>CALXRJ010000137.1 GCA_944390615.1 uncultured Clostridia bacterium
AGAAACGAATCAGCAATACTTTTAGAAGATATTAGAGAATTTGCATTAGACAATACTTTTGCTATTTTCTTAAAAGAAGAAGGAAAAGCAAATCCATATTTTGCAGGGAAAATAGATGATATTACAAAATTTCAATCTTAAAACAAACTCAACTTATTTGACAAAATCTGTCTAATAAGTTGGGTTTATTTTAATAACAAAATATCAGATAGAATTTGATTTACAATTGTTACTTTTTTAATTTTTTTATCAATATATAAATGTAAGATATCTTAACAAGATAAAGGAGTTTAGATCTAAATTGGAAGAAAAAAAGTTAATAAAATTTTATAAGCAGAATGCAGAATTAAATTTAGAAAAAATAATAGAAGAATATAATCCGTATATTCATCAAATTATTCGAAATATGAATTATTATACATTGTCAAACGAAGATATAGAAGAAATTGTAGCAGATACTTTTTTCATTCTATGGAAAAATAGAACAAAATTAGAAGAAGATAAAATGCTTAGTCCTTATCTAGCAGGAATTGTCAAAAATCTAGTAAGAGAAAAACGGAAGACTCATACGACTAGATACTTCCATTGATGATTTCCCCTATGAAATGCAAGATATTTCCAAAATAGATATGCTATTTGAACAAAGAGAAAAAATCGAATGGATAGAAAAAACATTGAAAACACTAAAAGAAGAAGATCTTCAAATATTTTATTTCTATTATTATTTAGGAAAAACTAACAAAGAAATAGGAGAGCAATTAAATATTTCGGAATTTGCTGTAAAGCAAAAACTTTATCGAATTAGACAGAAAATAAAAAAAGATTTAAAAAAAGGAGGGTATAGTTTAGATGAATTCTCAAAATAAAGAAATATTAGAAAAAGTTATGCAAAAAATATCTATATCCAACTTTGAAGAGGAGGAAAAGATAATCATGAAGAAAAGTAAGAAAAATATTTTAAAGGCAGTTGCTGTTGCAAGCTTAGCCGTTGTATCGACATCTGGAGTAGCTTTTGCGACCAATAAAATTATCAAAAACTTTTTTGGACAAAATTCAAGTGATGGTGTAGATACAGCCATTGATCACGGCTATGTTGCTGATATAAAAACAGATTATCAAAGTGCGGAAGGAATTGATATAAAAATAGATTCTATTCTAATGGATGATTTTAATTTTGCTATAAATTTTAAGATAAAACTCAATAACAATTATCATATAGATGAATTTGAACATATTGAATTGGAGGATTTAAAAGTAGTCGATGAAACAGGAAACATTGTTTTTAATACTCACATAGCAGAATTTGAAACAGAGGAAGAAATGAGAGAAAAAAACTATCGAGGTAGCTACAGTTTTTTAGCAGAAAAAATAAATGATAAAGAATGTAAAGTATCATTGACAGCAACAGGAAATTCAGAAGCATTTCCTAAAAGTAAACATTTATCAGTAGATTTTACCAAAATAAAAACATGGAGTTATGCAGAAGAAGAAAAAACAGAGAAAATTTATCAAGGAAATTGGCATTTTGAAATAGAGGTACCAGAGGAATTTTACAATAGAGAAAGTGTAATTTATCAAGTAAAAAGTTGTACAGAAGAGGGAATAAATACAAGTCATGTAGTAGCCATTTTATCCAATACAGCATTTAAACTATATATTCCAGAAATTAATACTGATAAAGTAGATTATGAAGCAC
Source organism: uncultured Clostridia bacterium (assembly GCA_944390615.1). Classification (GTDB taxonomy): domain Bacteria; phylum Bacillota; class Clostridia; order TANB77; family CAG-508; genus CAG-269. The sequence continues at coordinate 1,697 of CALXRJ010000137.1, forward strand.
TTCATAGCTATGATGGAGTTAGTATTTATAACATGATGGCACTTCAAAAAGAATATATAGAAACATCAGATGGAAAGAAATTCGAAACAGCCCAAAGAAGTGATGGGGATGGAGGATATGGTGTACCAGAAGGAGAAAATAAAATAATCGAGTATCATCAAACATTTAATTTAACAAAATATGATGCAACAGATGAGTTAAAAGTTCATATATTTACTAATAAAGGTGATGAAATAATCATTGAATTAGAAAAATAACCTTTTAAAAAACGAAACATTGTAACAATGTTTCGTTTTTAAATTATTTTGTAAACCATTGAAAATGATTTACTTTTATGATAATATATTTCTATCTAATGAAAAAGGAGGCGGTATTTTAGTAAAAAATATGGAAATTAAAGAAATATTAGAGCAACTAAAAGAAAATAAACTATCTATTGAACAAGCAGAAAAAGAACTACAAAAAAATCAATACGAAGACTTAGGTTTTGCTAAAATAGACCATAACCGAAAAGAACGAGTAGGAAAAGGAGAAGTTGTTTTTTGCCAAAATAAACCTGATGAATTTTTAAGCAAAATTTATCATACCATTTATTTTGAATGGACACAGGAGGCATTAGGTAATTGTTATCGTGTTTATCGTGGTAGTGACTATAGTACAATAGGTTTCCGTCTTGCTAGCGATCGTCTCAACTATTATTATTCAACTAATATCAGTACCTATTTGGGGTCACGTCTAGCACTTTATATTCAATAACCCTACAAAAGAGTTATGGAAATGTACTGAACCCAAATTATTAGACAAAAAGTTTAATAATTTGGGTTCACTTCAAAACATAGCTCTTTTATAACATACCGTTGAAAAAAGACAAAAAAAGCTTGCATTTTTATTAAAATAGATATATACTACAGTAGTAACTTATTTAACATAATTTTGTATCAAAAAAATGATGAAAAACTTTGTACCAGAAGGAACAAAGTTTGTACCCAGGACAAGAGAACGTATGCATTATAGGCGGCGTATCATGGAGGATACAAATCCTAAAATTATTATTGCTCCAGGAGGAATGGCATCTTATGGACCAATACAGAATTATGTTGATTATTATTTGTCCAGAAATAATGCCTTAATCCATCTGTTGGGATATAATCTTAAATCAATTCTTAATCAAAGGGTGTGATGGTTTCACACCCTTTTTCATAAACGGAAAAATTATTTCTTGAAACAAAAATCAAAACGTGTATTGAAATATAATTTTTAATATGATAAAATAAGCTTGAAAAAAGAAGAGACAATTCACAAAAAAATCATAATCCCAACATCAAACGAGAACATTTAGATTATACAATATAGAAAATCTAAAGAAGGAGGCGATTAAAATAGAAGATCAAAATTTAAAAAATAAAGAAACAGATCTAAATCCACTGAGCCTAGTTCCCATTGATGTCAAAGAAAAAAATTTCAAAACCTTAATGCTAATATACGAAAAAGCCATGTTACAAGTAAAAGCTGAATTAGAAGGATTTCAATCAGCCTTAAAAGAATTTTACGAATATGATGTAATTAATAACATAAACTGTCGAATCAAAACACCAGAAAGCATCATTCAAAAAATGAAAAGAAAAAATTACGATTTAAACTATAAAGAACTAATTGGCAATGTGAATGATATAGCAGGTATTCGAGTAACCTGTCCATTTAAATCAGATGTCTTAAAAATCAAAGATATCATAGAAAGAGATGCCAATATAGAAATACTAGAAGTAAAAGATTACTTCCATACTCCTAAAAAAAGTGGTTATTCAGGATTGCATATTATAGCCCAAACACCTGTCAATGTAGGAGACAATGTAGCACAGGTAAAAATAGAAATTCAAATCAGAACAATGGCAATGGACTTTTGGTCTACCACCGAGCATAAAATAAAATATAAGACCCAAAATGTACTAAGTGGAATCGATTCTATAAAAATGATTTTATATGCCAAAATAATCAACAAACTAGATGAAAAAATCTCAAAAATAAATGCAAAATATATAGACTAATCCAAAAAAGGGGATATATTTATGGATAAAAAACACGTATTAAACAAAGTAAAACCAGTAAACTCTATCAAAGAATTATTAAATTCAGCTGTACAAGAAGCTGGAAATGCCATTGCTTTCGAATATAAAGATGAGCAAAACAAAGACCATATCATAAAAATAACCTATCAAGAATTTTTACAAGATATTCAGGAACTTGGAACTGCAATTTCTAGTATAGGCATGATAGATAAACACATTGCCGTAATTGGAGAAAACAGTTACAAATGGCTTACTGTTTATTTAACAGTGTTAAACAGTACCGGTGTATTGGTTCCTATCGATAGAGAACTCCCTTGTAAAGATATTATTAATGTTTTAAAACATAGTGATAGTGAAGTTTTATTTTACTCAGAAAAATATGAAAATTGGATACCAGAAATAAAAGCAGCTGTTCCTAATATAAAATTTTTCATTGGTTTTCAGCAAAAAGAGCAAAAAGAAAATATCTTATCCTATGATGCATTAAAAGAAACAGGAAAACAAGTATTAGAACAGGGAAGCAAGATTTACACCGACTTAAAAGATGATGAAAACAATTTAAAACTTCTTGTATACACATCAGGAACAACAGGTGAACCAAAAGGTGTAATGCTTACAGAGAATAATCTAATTAGTGTTGTTTATTATGGGCTTCAAGTAGCAGATATTGGCACAAAATGTTTATCTGTTTTACCTTATCATCACACCTATGAAGCAGTTGCAGGTATTTTAGTAGCATTACATAAACATTCTTGTATTTGCATCAATGATAGTTTAAAAAATGTACTAAAAAACCTACAATTATTCAAACCTGACTTCATCTATTTAGTACCTGCTTTTACAGAAGTATTTTACAAAAATATATGGAGTAATGCTGAAAAAATAGGAAAAGCTAAAGCACTAAAAAAATTAATTCCCATTAGCAATTGTTTAAGAAAAGTAGGAATTGATTTAAGAGCAACTCTATTTAAATCTATCCATGAGGCTTTTGGTGGAAACTTAAAAGAAATTGTTTGTGGAGGAGCACCCATTCGCCCAGAAATAGGAAAATTCTTTAATGATATTGGTATTACTTTATTAAATGGTTATGGTATCACAGAATGTTCTCCACTTGTTAGTGTAAACCGATTAAATTTTAATGATAGTTCCACAGTAGGTGTTATTTTACCTTGTTGTGAAGTAAAACTGGAAAATAAAACACCTGATGGTGATGGAGAAATTTGTGTAAAAGGTGACATTGTAATGAAAGGCTACTACAAAGACCCAGAGAGGACCAATCAGGTTTTAAAAGATGGTTGGTTTAACACCGAAGACTATGGAAGCATCAATAAAAAAGGGCAGCTCATCATAAATGGAAGAAAGAAAAACTTAATTGTTTTAGATAATGGCAAAAATGTCTACCCAGAAGAAATTGAAAATTATATATTAAGCATACCCTATGTGCAAGAAGTAATTGTAAAAGCCAAGAAAAACGAAATTGGACAAGAAACAGCTCTTTGTGCTGAAGTCTTTTTAAATCAAGAAAAACTAGAAGAAATGAATATAGAACATATAGAAGAAAAACTAAAAAAAGATATAGCAGAATGCTGTAAAGACTTACCTATGTATAAGAAAATTTCTGAAATTGAAATTAGGGAAGAGGAGTTTGAAAAAACTACGACAAATAAGATAAAAAGATAATAAAATAAAAAAAGCGCAAATAGAGGTAACTTTTAATAAAAAACAGAAAAGATATTGACAACAAGAGAAAAACTCATTATAATAGAAATCAATTATATATGTTATCAAGAGTGGACGAGAGAATCGGCTTTATGACT
>CALXRJ010000138.1 GCA_944390615.1 uncultured Clostridia bacterium
AGAATTTAATCCCAATATTATTGAAACAATCAATCGATTGTCAGTTGTTATCAGTGAAGAAGATCGATATTTACAAGAACAAACCATAAAAATTTTTGAAAAAATAAAACTGCAACAAGCAAAAGGAAAATTAGTATTAAACTTAAAAGAATTTAATAGGCAAGATGTTGTGATGAAAAAAAGAATATTGTTACATGCCATTAATACCACAATAGGAGATGTTCAAAATATCGAAAAAGTTAATATGGATGATATGATAAAACTTTGTGAAAAAAATATTGGAAATAAATATTTAATGCCAAATAAAAGAATCAAAATTCTAGTCAATAAAGGTTTGATTTTTTTAGAAGCAATTCATGAAAGGAGGCAATTTTAAGTTGCCTCCTCAAGAATGATTTTAAATATAAAAAAAGTATGATAGAAATATAAATAAATGTGAAGAAATTGTGAATAAAAAAAATTAATTCAAAAAACTATTGCAAAATTGGCAGTGATATGGTATAGTTCAGTAAATAAGAAGGAGGAAATTATAGTGAAAAATGGAATCAAATCATTAGCTGTATGGCTAATCATAGGAGTCATTCTAATCGTAGTTATTTCTTCAATTATGGAAAATAGTAACTCAAAGATGACTTACTCTGAGTTAATTGAAAATATAGAAGCAGGAAATGTAGCAAGTGTAGAATTATCAGCAGGAGGAGAAACCGCAACTGTTACCTTAAATGATAATACAAGAAGTCAAAAACAAGTTAATATACCAAGTTTAGACAGTTTTGTAACCTATGCAGAAGATTATATCAAAACAGGCAGTTTTTCTTTAGAAGAAGAGTCAGAATCAATCTGGATAACCATCCTTAGTTTAATTACCCCATTTGGATTACTTATCATCTTTTTAGTATTTTGGTTTTTTATGATGAATCCAGGTAATTCACAAAGTGGCAGTAAAACAATGACTTTCGGAAAAAGTAGAGCAAGAATGATAAATTCTGCAGAAAAAAACAAAATTACATTTGATGATGTAGCAGGAGTAGATGAAGAAAAAGAAGAGCTAGAAGAAATTGTAGAATTTTTAAAAAATCCAAAAAAATTCACTGATATGGGAGCAAGAATACCAAAAGGAGTACTACTTGTTGGTCAACCAGGAACAGGTAAAACCTTACTTGCCAAAGCAGTAGCAGGAGAAGCAGGGGTACCATTTTTTATCATCAGTGGATCAGACTTTGTAGAGATGTTTGTTGGTGTAGGAGCTTCTCGTGTAAGAGACCTATTTGAACAAGCCAAAAGAAATGCCCCATGTATCATCTTTATTGATGAAATAGATGCCGTAGGACGTCAAAGAGGAGCAGGTCTTGGTGGTGGTCATGATGAAAGAGAACAAACTTTAAATCAATTACTAGTAGAAATGGATGGATTTTCCGCAAATGAAGGTGTTATTGTACTAGCCGCAACCAATAGACCAGATGTACTGGATAAAGCATTATTAAGAGCAGGAAGATTTGATAGACAAATTGTAGTAGGAGCACCAGATGTAAAAGCAAGAGAACAAATATTAGAAGTTCATAGTAAAAAGAAAAAATTAGCAGATGATGTAGATTTAAAAGTGATTGCGAAAAATACATCAGGATTTGCAGGAGCAGACCTAGAAAACATCTTAAACGAAGCAGCATTACTTGCAGCCAGAAGAAATAAAACAGAAATTGGCATGCAAGAAATAGAAGATGCTATGGTAAAAGTAACCATGGGACCTGAAAAGAAAACGAAAGTAAGAAGTGACCATGAAAAAAAATTAGTAGCTTATCATGAAGCAGGTCATGCAGTTGTTAGTAAATTTTTACCAACACAAGATCCTGTTCATGAAATATCCATTGTACCAAGAGGAATGGCTGGTGGATATACCATGTATCGTCCAACTGAAGATAAATCATTTATGTCAAAAACAGCTATGGAAGAACAAATTGTATCACTTTTAGGTGGTAGAGTGGCAGAAGCTTTAATTTTAAATGATATTTCAACAGGAGCAAGCAATGACATAGAAAGAGCTTCTCAAATTGCAAGATCTATGGTAACTGTTTATGGTATGAGTGAGAGAGTGGGAGCTATTATGTTTGGGCAAGGACAAGGCGAAGTTTTTCTTGGTAGAGATTTGGCTCAAACAAAAAATTATTCGGAGGAGACTGCTGCTATTATTGATGAAGAGGTAAAAGCTATTATTGATAAAGCATATAATACAGCAAGACAAATTTTGTCTGCTAATATTGATAAACTTCATATTGTGGCAGGGATATTGTTAGAAAGAGAAAAAATTGATGGAGAGGAATTTGATAGAGTTTTTAATGGTTAGTTGAATTTGGATAAAGGATAATTAAGAGTGGACTCGGTGGGTCTGCTCTTTTTTTGCGACTTATTTTTTGTTTTGAATTTACGATGAAGGAGAGCTGTGAATAATTGATGAATTAAAAAAGTGCAAAATGGACATTAAAAATGGTTGCAAAAGTGAATTGAATGTGATAGTATAAGAGCATACAAAAATGTACGAGAGATCATATGTTGGAGAGTAGCGGAGCGGTTGATAATGTATAATAATATGAGATATGTGCAAAATAAGAAAAAATGGAGGGAGAAGAAATGAAGAAAACAGTAGGAAAAACGAATGGAGAAGAAAAGAAAAAGACACAGCTTGAAACCCTTGGGGCTGTATACACAGGAATTTTAAATAATAAGAAAAATAGAGGAATTACACTAATTGCGTTAGTTGTGACAATTTTATTCTCTTATGTATGACGAAAAAATAAAATGTAGTAATAGCAAAGGTTTCCTCCCACAAGCAATTTAGCAAATTATAAAATTTTCACATATTTAAAAGATGAATTGTAAAAAATAATAATACAATGTCATCTTTTTTTTAATTTATAATGAAAATTTGAAAAATAAATGCTATAATGTGTATAAAGTTAATTAAATCGAGTATTTTAAGGAGAGATATATTTATGACTAAACAACAAATAATAAATTTATTAAATATTGGAGAAAATAGAGAAATAGAATTTAAAGAATCTAAAAAGCAATTGCCTAAATCTTTATGGAGTACATATTCAGCTTTTGCAAATTCAAAAGGTCGGAATAATTATTCTGGGAATTAAAGAGAATAAAGAAAATAATATATGTACTGTAGAAGGAGTAGAAAATTTAAATAATATTTTAAAAGATTTTTGGAATACTATAAATAATAAAGAAAAAGTTAGTTGCAATATTCTAAATGACGATAATATAAGCATATTAGAACTTGAAGATAAGAAAATTATAATAATCGAAATATCAAAAGCAAATAGAAGAAATAAACCTATTTATATAAACAACAATCCAATGACAGGAACATATAAAAGATTTCATGAAGGGGATTTTAAATGTTCTGAATATGAAGTTAAAGCAATGATAAGTGAGAGTAATGAAAAAACAAAAGACCAAATAATATTAGAAGAATATAATATTAAAAATATAAATAAAGAAACATTAAAAGATTACAGAATTAGATTTAAAATACATAAAGGCGAAACTCATGAATGGAATAAAATAGATGATGAAGAATTTTTATATAGATTGAATGCATTAGATAGACAGACAAAAAAATTAACATTAGCAGGGTTGCTAATGTTCGGAGAAGAAAAAGATATAGTATCAATACTTCCAAATTATTTTTTGGATTATAGAGAAATTAAAGATTCTGTAACTACAGAAAGATGGTCTAATAGAATAACTTCTTGGGATGATAGTTGGACAGGTAATCTATGGGATT
>CALXRJ010000139.1 GCA_944390615.1 uncultured Clostridia bacterium
TGGGCTAGTTTCACATTTTGTAAAAGCAGGACTGGAATACATTGTAAAAAAACAATTTAAAAATAACAAAACCTATCAAGTACTTTTAAAAGAAAATAGATTTAATGAACTAGCTAAAGTGCTTGACCTAAAAGAAATCCATGTAAATGATAATGATAGGCAAGAAATAAAAGACAAATTTGATAAAGATAAGCTATATAGTACATGGTCAGTTGAATCATTTTTCTTCGAAATGTTAAGTGAAGCAACTGCTACTATTGGAACCAGTGAAAAAATCGATTATGAAACAGAATGTAAAAAAGTAGATTTAAAAAATGGATTTTTAGAATTTAAAGATATAGCTATTGATAAAATAGGAAAAACATATTATCCAAAAGGAAAATTTGAAGGATTTTTAGTTCCCCATGAAGAAACCATTACCATTGCAAAATCTCTTGAGGTAAAAAATAGGGAAGAAGTTATCTATAGACCAACCGTTATATTTTTATATTCCCCTTGTGACTTTGCCGTAAAATACTTAGAAAAAGCGAGGGTAAATTGATTATCTTCACCCAGATAGAAATAAACCACAAGATGATAATATTTCCATTATAAGAGGATTTCAATATCCAAAAAGGGAGGAAATTGTTTATAAAGAAAACATAAAAAAAGGCACAGAATATGTAGGGGTGCTATTATTAGGAAGCAAATTTGAACCAGTATGGGTAGGAAATAGAATAAAAAAGAAGTTTTTATATAAAGATAAAAAAACATCTTTTTGGCAAACACCAACCATAACACCAGTTGCCATGTCGGCATTAGCTGCTGTTTGTTGGATGATAAAAAATAAAGAAAAAGGCGGAATCTATTTCCCTGATGACATAAAAGAATATAAAGAAATAATTAAATTTGCTGAAAAATATATATCAAAAACGATTTATAAAACAATTCGTAAAGAAAAAATAGAACATAGCTTGGAGATTACATTAAATTCTTTACAATTAAAAGATATAGGGAAAGAACAACCTAATGAAAAACTTCAAACAGAATAGATAGAAAAAGAAAGAGTATTTCAAAATACTCTTTCTTTTTGCAATTTGAGAATAATTAATGGCCTCCGCCACCGCCGCCTCCTCCGCGGCCACCACCACCATAACCATGTCCGCCAAATCCACCTCCTCTTGAAGCGGTATGAATAGAACGCCCAAAGGCTCTGGAAGTTCTATGAAAACTTCTGGAATGAATATAGAAATGAGGATTTAATATAGGGCTATTATCAATATTTAATTCTACGGCATGTATCTTAATTGCTTTTATAACTTTTTCGGAGATACCAAATGCAGTTGCATAAATCAGATATTTTTCCCACAAAGGCAATTCATAAATTTCTTTTTCGTTGATTAAAGTATTACTATTTAAGAAATTATATAACCCACACCATTTGGCTTGTTCATTAGCACCATATTGTGTAAATAACAGTAAATTACTTGCTTTTGCAGTTAAATAAAAATATTTCCACAAACAAGCAATACCGAAAATTGTATAGGCCCCAAAACTTAATGCCATAGGTGTAAAATAAGAAAAGGGATTAACAACCAATAAGAAAAGTAATCCTAATGTCAGGCTTGATTTAGCAATTCTGCTCAGTTCTTTTTTGGGAGCATCATAATCTGCACTTTGAAAATATCCTTGCATGACACCACTTTCTAAAATAGGTTTCTTCTCAATATCTTTTACAAATGAATTGGTATAGGAATAATCGTTATCGATACATTTTTGTAATTGATTTAGTGTAATGGAATTATTATAAGTTCTAGCATGTCTTTCTAATAATTCTAAATAAAGCCTTTCAGAAGTAGTAAGTGGCTCTAACGTATCACCAGTATTTTCATTGATTAGGGTATCAATAGGGGCAGGGGAATAATCTGGAGCATCCGTAAAAGCAGGAGTTGAATAATTTGTGCGTATAGGCTCTATAGAAATTAGTGTTTTTTCATTATTCCAGTCAGCATTATCATTTAATTTCGTAATTTTAACATATTTTTTTCTTATTAAACTAAGCAAGATAGCAGCATATTCTTCTTGTTTTTCCTTATTTTCATCAAAAGGATCTTTCATAAACACTAACTCAGATGCAAAAATTGGATCTAAGTCACTTGGTATTTCTCTAAAATAATCATAATTTATTTCTGGTTCATACAAATTATATTTTTCTTTTGTTTGCTTATATTTCCTTATGGTGTTCTTTATGAGCCAAATGGAACCAATTATTGATAGGATTAATAATAGTATTTTATAGGTATTAAATTTTCTATTTTGTGTTTCATAATATTCATTTTCTGAAATACATTCATCTAAAACATTTTCGTTGGAATACCAATTATTCGGTGCATATTTTGTAAAAATATGTCTATCATTACCATAGGCAAGTAAACAAAATTCTATATAACGATTATGATAATTAAATTTTAAATCAGATTTGTCCAAATCAATGGAAAATGTATGATAACCAGGATTTATAAAATCAGATTCGGTATAAGGCAACCTATTATTGGCTGTTCCAAATGTATAGGCATAATAAGTAGAAGGCATTATTTCATCTGGTATAAGAATTTGAGCTTTATAAGAATTTAATTTGGTAATCGTATTTCCAGAATACATAGCTAAATACAACTCAGAACAATCCCTATATTTTAATGCCGCATTGTTCATCGAATATACAATTTTAAAAGTCATTTTTTCTCTATAGGTCCAAGGAATATAGATGAGCAAAGACTCGTCATTATCTGGATAACTTCCTGAACCATCACTATGGTGCCAGCGCATAGTTGAACTTTGCGTATAGTCAGCATCTTCCCAATACATATTAGAAGTTTCTAAATAAGGGATTTCTTGCCCATTGTCTAAAATTTGCGTAACAGATTTAACATCATAAGTTACTTTTAAACCATCCACATATTCTTCTGGAAGTTCTCTCCATAATTCTTTATAGGTATTAGATTTTGAACCAGCATGAACATCAAATGTTAAATATTCTGTAATTTCAACATTAGCATTACCATTTGGGTCATCATGCAATATAGCTGTATAGTTTATATCTGTTAAATTACAGTAATCATTAGGATTTAAGCTAAATCCATCCAGTCCAAAGTCTTCCCAAGTATAGCCTTCTGCTAGTAGTGATAAAAAAATAAGTAAGAAAAAACATAAAACGGGAAATGCTTTTTTTACAAAGCATTTTGCTATTTTTATTACTTTTCTAAATAAGTATTTTAAATATTTCATTTTCATCCCCCAAAAATAATTTATATCAAGATTATATATAAATTTTAAATTTTTGTAAATGAAATTTTAATAAAATCTCTTTTCATTGTAATTCTTTAAAAAATATTGTAAAAAATCTATATTTCATGCTATAATAAAGATATATTTATGAAAAAACAAAGCATGGAACAAAAGAATTACGAAATGTTAATAAAAATGGGAGGAAAAAGTAATGATAGATTTTACCAATGCAATGGAAGAATTTAACAATTATAGAGGCTCAGAAAAAAAGAAAACATTAATATATGACAATAAGAAATATTTAGTAAAATTTCCAGATCCTGTAAGAGAAAAAAATAAAAATATCTCATATATCAATAATGCTTTTTCAGAATATATTGGTAGCAATGTGTTTAAAATAGCAGGATTTAAAACACAAAACACAATTTTAGGAAAATATGAATATAACGGAAAAGAAAAAATAGTTTGTGCCTGTGAGGACTTTACAGATCATGAAAATGTATTATATGAATTTGAAAATCTAGCATTAAGTACAAATCCTGACAAAAAAATAGAAACAGAACTAAATGATATCATGGAAGTTATAGAAGAAACTAAAATGATCGATACAGAAGAAACGAAAAAAAGGTTCTGGGACATGTTTGTCATAGATAGCTTAATTGGAAATACAGATAGACATAATGGAAATTGGGGGTTTTTATTCAATAAAAGTACAGGAGAAGTTTCATTTGCTCCAATTTATGATTGTGGTTCCTGTTTAAACCCAATGTTTGAGGACCAAGAAATTGCCAAAATAAATGAAACAGAATTAAAAAATCTTGCAATAAATTGTTATTCTTGTCTAAAAGAAGATAACAAAAAAATAAATTATATGACATATATAAAACAAATGAAAAATGTTGCCTGTAATGATGCTATAAAGAGAATTTTTACAAGTATCAATATGGAAGAAATAGAAAAGTTTATTAATCAGATAGAATGCATGTCAGACATAAGAAAAAACTTTTATAAAAACATCTTAAAGTACAGATATGAAATTATAAAAAATGCATATTATAAAAACATAAAAGAGAGGATTTAACTATGATAGATCATATAGCAGCATTAATTTTTAATGAAAAGAGAGGTATATTATGCAATCCTACATTAAAATTGAAGATAATACCAGATTTAAATCGAGATGGATTTTTTAAGTAATAAAAAATAGAGAAGAAGGAGAGTGACAGTAATGGTGTATGAATTTGCTAAATATCCTGATGAAACATTAGTCGTATTCTCAGATATTAGAAAAAAAGATAATGGAGATGAATATATAAGAGTTTCTTTTGAAAGACCAACAGAAAATGGTTTTGAGACTGTAGTTTTTGAACTTCCAAGTTATGAGATAGTAGAGCAAGATGGAAATTACAGCGAAGAAGAGATAAAAGAATTTAGAGAGACAGTTGAAAAAGGTGCTCATTTATTCTTTAAATATGCAAGAG
>CALXRJ010000140.1 GCA_944390615.1 uncultured Clostridia bacterium
ACAAAAATCAAGCTTCCATTTTTTCCAGCAAAATTACGCCTGATGGAAAAAGAGAAATGGAAGGTTTATGTGTAAATTGTGCTAAAAAATTAGGTATTAATACAGATGAAATATTAAATGCACAAGCAACAGCTCAATCTAATGAGATTAATAAACAATTAGAAGGATTATTTAAAAATTTATCTGATAGTTTAGGTGACTTAGAGGGTGTAGAATTTGGTGCCATTCCTGTTAATGAAAATGAACTAGATGAAAACACAGAAGAAAATCAACCAAAGGTTTTTGCAGGTGCCATTCCACTAGGTTCTATTTTTGGGAATTTATTTAATCCTAAAGAACAAAATCTAAATGAGGATAATTCTTCTGGAAATATCAAAAAGAAAGTCAAACCAGAAAAGAAGAAACCAAAAAACAAAAAGAAAAGGTTTTTAGATGTTTATGGAACTAACCTTACCTTTCGCGCACAAAATAATGAACTAGATATGGTAATTGGTCGTGATAAAGAATTGCAAAGAGTAATCCAAATTTTAAATAGACGTTCTAAAAATAATCCTTGCTTAATTGGGGAACCAGGTGTTGGAAAAACAGCGATTGCCAATAGCTTAGCCTTAAAAATTGCTTCCAAAAATGTACCAGCTAAACTTTTAAATAAAGAAGTTTATCTATTAGATATGACTTCTGTCGTAGCAGGAACTCAATTTAGGGGTCAATTTGAAGCTAGAATGAAAGGGATTATTGAAGATTGTATTCAATATGGCAATATTATTCTTGTTATTGATGAAATCCACTCCATTATTGGTGCTGGAGCTGGTGGTGAAGGTGATAGTTCCATGAATGCTGCCAATATTTTAAAACCTGCTCTGGCCAATGGTCAAATTCAATTAATTGGAACAACTACCATTAAAGAATATCGTAAATATATTGAAAAAGATCCTGCCCTAGAACGTAGATTTCAACAAGTCTTAATTGAAGAGCCTTCTATTACCGATTCCATTGGTATTTTAGATGGCATTAAAAAATATTATGAAGATTTTCATAAAGTTAAAATATCTTCTGATGTTATCAAACAAACTGTCATTATGTCTGAAAAATATATCCATGACAGATTTTTGCCAGATAAAGCAATTGACATACTAGATGAAGCTTGTTCCAGAATTAACTTAGAAAATAAAGATTTATACAGACTAGAATTATTAAGACAAAAATTAAAAGAAGTACAAGAACAAAAAGATGAAGCTGTTACAACAGATTCTACGGAGGATTATCAAAAAGCAGCTGCTTTAAAAACAGAGGAATGCCGTTTAATAGAAGAAATTGATAAAATCAATTCTACGATGAAAATCAAAAATCTTACTGTCCAAGATATTGCCAATGTCATTGAAAATTGGACAAAAATTCCTGTTAGTAAAATAACAGAAGAAGAAACAAACAAACTGCTAAATCTAGAAACAAACCTACATAAAAAAATAATTGGTCAAGAAGAAGCTGTAAGTGCAGTTGCCCGTGCTATACGTAGAAATAGAGCCGGCCTAAAATCAACCAAACGTCCTCCCTCTTTTATCTTTGTGGGACCTACAGGTGTTGGTAAAACAGCTCTTGCTAAAGCCCTAAGTTTTGAAATGTTTGGAACAGAAGATTCTATTATTCGAATTGATATGTCTGAATATATGGAAAGTAATTCTACAGCCAAACTAATCGGAGCTCCTCCAGGATATGTTGGATATGATGATGCAGGTCAATTAACAGATAAAGTAAAACGTCATCCTTATTCTATTATTCTTTTAGATGAAATTGAAAAAGCTCATCCAGATGTATTTAATATTTTACTACAAGTTTTAGATGACGGAAGATTGACTGATAGCCAAGGAAACACCGTAAGTTTTGAAAATACAATTATTATTATGACATCTAATGCTGGTTCTAACTTAAATAATAATTCTATTGGTTTCGGAAAATCTGAAGTAGATAAATATAAAATAGAAGAACGATTAAAAGAAGTATTCCGACCAGAATTCTTAAATAGAGTAGACGAAATTGTTGTTTTTGATAGTTTAACAAATCAACAACTTGTTCAAATTGTTGATTTAATGTTAAAAGACACTTCCAACGCACTTGCTGATAAAAATATTACGATGGAATTATCAAAAGAGGCAAAAGATTTTCTACTAGAAAAGGGAACCAACTTAAAATTCGGAGCAAGACCTTTACGTCGTGCTATTCAAAGATATGTGGAAGATGAAATTTCAGATAGAATTTTGAGAGGCGAAATAAAAGATGGACAAAAAATTCAAATTACTAAAAAAGATAATGCGTTAGTTTTTGCTACTGTAGACTGAGATTTTTGGGTCCATTCCCCATAAGATATGGATTAAAACATTGGAAACATTTTGCCAATACACTTTATTTGCTATTGGTAACACAGATAAAGGAGGAATTTATGCCAAAATTTGATAAAAAATATTTACCAAATTACTTAACAATTATTAGATTCATACTTGTACCAGTAATATTTGTTTTAATTTTAAAAGAACTTTATTTAGCTGCCTTTGCTATTTTCTCATTGGCTAGCCTAACTGATATTTTAGATGGAAGAATTGCTAGAAAATATAATTTAATTACAGATTGGGGTAAATTAATGGATCCTTTGGCAGACAAAATTACTCAAATAAGTACCATATCAGCTTTAATCATAAAAGGGATTATTCCCTTTTGGATTTTAGTTATTTTAACTACAAAAGAATTGATTATGATTATTGTTGCTTTTACACTTTATAAGAAAAAAATCGTGACAGTTCATAGCAAGTGGTATGGAAAAGTTGCTACTATTTTATTTTTTATAGCAATTGTATTTTCTTTACTTTCCAAGACCTTTGCAGAACTTTCTAGTATAACTATTTATCTATATTATATTGCTATTGGTATGACTTTATTTTCTGGCATTATGTATGCTAAAAATATTATTTGTAAAGATTTTGAATAGTAATTAGTGCCAGTTTTTTTGCTATTAGTGGTCACAAGGCATTGGGCTGTGGGTTATTCTATTCATTTTAAGATTGATAATTGTGTGACTGAAATAAGTTTAGAACTTCTATGCGAATTTTTTGGAAAATGTTCGTGCACTTATCTTTTTAAAGATAAGTGTCACAGAAAGGGTGCCAAAAAATTCGCGTAGAAGTTCTTATACTTATGGAAGGAGCCAATTATCAATCTTAAAATGAATAGAATAACCCACAGCCCAATGCCTTGTGACCACTAATAGCAAAAAAACTGGCACTAATTACTATTCAAAATCTTCTA
>CALXRJ010000141.1 GCA_944390615.1 uncultured Clostridia bacterium
GTGTGGAAGTAGAGAATTATTATCAGAATAATGAATTAATTACAATTCCTTTGGATAAAAAATATTTACCTTCTTATAATGCTAAGAGATATTTTAAAAAATATGCTAAATTAAAAAATGCGCTAGAGGTTGTAAATATTCAAAAACAAGAGACAATGCAAGATATTGATTATATTGAAAGTGTGATTTATGAGTTAGAAGATTGTAAGACTTTAGAAGATGTGGAAGAGGTTTATGAAGAAATTGCGGAAAATAGTATATTTGCTGATTCTTTAAAATTGAAAAAGGAAAGTAGAAATCAATGCAAAAATAAAAAAGCAAAACCTTTGACTAAGAATAAGTTGGCTTCTTTTAATCCTCTTAAATGTGTCGTAGATGGCTATACTATTTTGGTTGGTCGTAATAATAAGGAAAATGATTATTTGACTTGTAAATTTGCTAATAAAAATGATATTTGGTTTCATACGAAAGATATTCATGGAAGTCATGTTATTCTGAGGACCAATCCAAATGAGGTGGTTCCTGATGAGATTTTGTTGGAGGCTGCGAAACTTGCGGCTAAGCATAGTAAGGCTAAAAATTCATCTCATGTGCCTGTGGATTTTTGTAAGGTTGCTTTTGTGAAAAAGCCTAGTGGAAGTAAGCCTGGGTTTGTTATTTATCGTAATAATAGGACTTTGTATGTTTGATATTTTGGTATTTTTGGGAACGCAGTCAAAAAAATATATTTTTTGACTGCGTTCCCAGTTATTACACTATTGTTTTGCCGATTTTCTGATTACTATAAATTCGAATTTTCCGTTTTGGTATCTTTCTTCTAAAAATTTTAGTTGTTTTTCTCTTCCTATGAACATGAGATTTCCTCCTAAAAAATTATAATTAGTTAAATCTTGATTTATTAAATCGTGATTTAATTAATTATAGTTTAACATTTATTTTTTGTATAGGTAGGGAATATAAGAATACCGTTTAGTTGTACTCTTAAATGAAAAACTACTATCAAAAAGAGTTTGTCAAGAATTATGGGAAGCTTCCCTAATTCTTGAAACCTTCCCGACAATTTCTACAAATATAAGGCTAAGCGAAAACCAAAGTTAAGATCAGAACGATCCGGACTGCTAAAGTGGCGAAAAGACGCGGGACCGTTAGAACCGGTATTGTCATAAACTCCTCCTCTATAAACTCTCACATCTGTTCCGTAAGATTCCATTGTCCATTCCCATACATTCCCTGACAAATCATATATATTTTTTACTTTATTTTTTCCTCCATCTAAATCTATTCCTGTTTTATGTGTCAAATTTCCATTTGTATAATTGTCACTATACCATCCCATTCCGGTACTATCTTCTACATATTTTCCACTTGTTAAGTTTGGCTCATCTTTCATCCATCTCATTATTGCATCCCATTGTACACCATATATTAATGTGCTTGTTACATTATCTCCTTTTTCCTCATTATACATTCCTCTTGCTACTTCTACTGCTCCTCCTGTTTCATCTTCCATATCATTTGTATTTGCAAATCCTATATTGTTATACACATTTGCTCCCTTTTTACTTACTACATCTCCTCTAATTCCTGTTCCACTATTTGCTGTTGTTCCAGCTTCATACCTTGCTACATAAAAGCCATGATTTTCTTTTACACTTTAATACATTTTTTCAACTTCTGTATCATCTTTTATTCCATCAGATGTTGGTTCATATAAATTGTTTGCACTTAATCCATCTGTCACAAATGTTCCTGTCCACCATTTTTTTTCTTCTTTTCCAAAATGTTCTCTTTTAAAATCATTAAAATCTTCTACTGGTACCCATACAAATTCATTTCCATTTTTATCTATTATCACTAATCCATCTTTAATTGTGTTTTCTCCTTCTATTTGGGATACTTCAAATCCAGCTGGTATTGTTGCTGTATCTCCATTTTTATCAATATATGGTTGGTTTTCTAAATTCGTTGCAGCCTCTAATGCTGTTAACTTTCTTAATTCATCTTCTTCTGCTTTTTCTGTTTCTTCCTTTGCTTTTACTGCATTTCTTAGTATGCCGTTATCTCCCGATAATGCTGCTATTGTTACTGCTGCTAAAATTAATAAAATAATTATAGTTACCACCAAAGCAATCAAAGTAATTCCTTTATTTCTAGCACTCATATCTATTTTATTTTTTTATATTGCTCTACTTTTTTCTCATAAACTCTATCAAAAAACATCTGTTTTTCCTCTCTTTCTTATGCAACAAAATCACATGGAATTTGCAATCATTTCAGTTGTATTGTTAATAATTTATCATACTAATAATTATTATTCAATACTTTTAATGATTTGTAATTAAAATGTAATATTTTTGTAACATTCCATAAAACATTCGCTTTTAATAGTTTTTCAAAAAAAAATTTTTTCATACTATATTTTTTATTTATGATAATTTTTACATTAATTTATATTTTTCAAAATTAGCTTTTACCTCTTTAATTTAGGTAATAATTCGTATTCGGATAATTCCGAATATATTTGTATTATGCTTTCTAAAGTCAATAACTTTAGCAAAAATATTTGGAATGTTCCAACTATTTTTATAAAGTATTTTGATAAAATTTTATATTAATAATGTAATAAATATTTTAGAGGTGTTGAATTTGATTTTATCAGAAGCCATAAAAATTAGAATAAATGAATTACTAGCAGAAAATAACATTTCTGCTATCAGCTTTCTTATAAAGCAGGGATTTCAAATTCTATTATTAGTGATTGCAGAAGAGGTAAAGTAAAAGAGCCTACACTTAGTTCTATTATCCATATTTGTGAAGGTTTTGGTATTGAATTAAAAGATTTTTTTGATTCTCCTTTATTTAAAGATGTTGAAGCTATTGATAGATTTGATAAAAATTCTAAATAAGTAGGTATTAAATAGAAACTTCTTTATACTACAAATAAAACATAAAAACTAGAAAATGGTTCATTTTCTAGTTTTTATGTTTTAACCTATAATTTTTTACTTTTAAATTTCTAATATTGCATATTTTTACATCTTACTATTCATAATGCCCTTTGCAAGAAATTATTTTTACCGAATCTTTATCAATTGTGTAAACAATTCTATTTACATCATCAATTCTTCGACTCCAATACCCTGCTAGATTTTCTTTTAATGGCTCAGGCTTTCCAATTCCTTCAAATGAATTTCTTTGTATATCTTTTATTAGCATATTAATTCTTTTCAATGTTTTTTTATCTTGCAACTGCCAATAGCAATAATCATCCCAAGCTCTTTCTTCCCATAAAATTTTCATGTCTATTCATCATCATCCTCTACTAATTCATGTTCTACAAATTTAGCTTTTCCTTCGTTTATATCTTTGACTATTTTTTCAAGATATTGAATATTTTTATCACTATAAAACGGATCTGTCGTTACCTCAAAAGGCAATTTTTGTTCTCTTAATACCGCTTTTATAAACATATTGATTGCAACTGATACATTCATTCCAGTTTCATTACAAAACAATTCAAAATTCTTTTTATCTTTCTCATCAATTCTAACACTTAAATTTGCTTGAGCCATATAATCACTTCCTTTCTACATAATACATTATAGCATTTTTGTAACATTTTGTCAATACACAGTATTATTTTGTAATACATTATATTATATGCATTCTTTCTCTTTTTATACTATTTTTAAATACAAAAAAATCACGCAACTTAAGCTTGCATGATTTTTTTCATATTTTAAACTAACATTAAAACTGCCATAGGAGCATTATCTCCTCTACGTGGCTCAGCTTTTACAATTCTTGTATATCCTCCCACTCTATCTGCATATTTTGGAGCTATTTCATTGAATAGTTTTGATGGTAAATCTACATTTTCTCCATTTATTTTAACTTTGTTTATTTTAGTCATTATTTTTCTTCTTGCATTTAGTCTGGATGGCATATCTTTTTGTCTAGATTCTGTTGTTTCTTCTTTTACAACTTTTAAGAATTCTTTACCATTTTTGCTTTTTACAAGTTCTGTTAATTTATTTCCTTTTGAATCTAGTTTTGCTTTTACAACTTTTACATCTACCATTTCGAAGTTGTCCTTTTCTTTAACAGCTAGAGCTATTATAGAATCAGCTATTTTTTTCACTTCTTTGGCTCTTGCTTCTGTTGTTGTGATTTTTCCATACATGATTAAATCTGTTGTTAATGTTCTTAACATTGCCATTCTAATATCTGTTGTTCTTCCTAATTTTCTGTTAGCCAATTTATTCAACCTCCTTGTTAATTTTTGGTTTTATTTTCTATTCCTCTTCTGGTGCAAAATCTAATCCTAGAGCATGTAATTTGGCCACTACTTCATCTAAAGATTTTTTGCCTAAGTTTCTTACTTTCATCATTTCTGATTCCGTTTTATTTGCTAAGTCCTCAACAGTTGAAATTCCGGCTCTTTTTAGGCAATTGAATGATCTTACTGATAATTCCAATTCTTCAATTGATTTTTCTAGAATTCTTTCTTTTTTGTTTTCTTCTTTTTCTATCATAATTTTTGTATTTTTTGTAGCTTCTGATAGGTCTATAAATAATTCTAGGTGACCTGTTAATATTTTTGCTGCTAAACTTAAGGCTTCATAAGGTTTTAAGCTTCCATCTGTCCAAACTTCAATGACTAATCGATCTAAGTCAACCATTTGTCCAACTCTGGTGTTTTCAATTTGGTAATTTACTTTTTTTACTGGAGTATAGATGGAATCGATTGGAAGTACTGAAATGTCTTGATTTGGATTTTTGTTTTTATCAGATGGTACATATCCTCTTCCTCTGTTGGCTGTTAGTTCCATAATTAAATGTCCACCTTCAGCTACAGTTGCAATATGTAAATCTGGGTTTAAGATTTCAACAGTTCCGTCTGTTTGAATATCTCCTGCGGTTACTTCACCTTCTCCTTTGAAGTCTATATGTAATACTTTTTCTTCTTCTTCATCGAATTTTAGCCTTACATTTTTTAAGTTTATGATAATTTCTGGTACATCTTCTACTACATTAGGAATACTAGAAAATTCGTGTAATACTTGATTTATTTTTACGCTTGTTATTGCGCATCCTGGAAGTGATGAAAGTAAAATACGTCTTAAAGAATTTCCTATTGTTACTCCATAACCTCTTTCTAATGGCTCACACACAAATTTTGAATAATTGTTTTCATCATCAATTTTTATACATTCAATATTTGGCCTTTCGAATTCTATCATTATTTAACCTCCTAATTATTTAGAGTATAGCTCTACTATTAAATGCTCTTCTATTGGAATATCTATATCTTCTCTAGCAGCTAGTCTTACAACTTTTCCACTTAATTTTTCATTATCTTTTTCAAGCCATGCTGGAACTGGTCTAACTGAGTTTGCTTCAGCATTTGCTTTTATGGTACTATTTTCTTTTTTGTTTTCTCTAACGGTTATAACATCTCCTGCTTTTACTAAGTAAGAAGGTATGTTTACTTTTTTGCCATTTACTTCAAATTGTCCATGGTTTACCATTTGTCTAGCTTCTGCTCTTGATAC
>CALXRJ010000142.1 GCA_944390615.1 uncultured Clostridia bacterium
TTTTGTAAGCTTTTTTTTTTTTTTATTAGTTTTTATTTCTCTTTTAAATAATTTCTTCATAACCAAATTTTTGGTAAAATTCTTTTCGAAATGCTAACAAGTTATCTTGCTCTATTTCTATTCTAACTCTTTCCATTAATTTCGTCAAGAATCTTAAATTATGTAAGGATAATAATCTCATTCCTAGAATTTCATTTGCTTTAATTAGATGTCTTAAATAGGCTCTTGTATAATTTTGACAAGTATAACAATCACATTCCTCATCTAATTTATTCCAATCTCTTGCAAAATGATTGTTTCTAATAACTAATTTTCCTTTTGAAGTTAATGCTGTTCCATGTCTTGCTAAACGTGTTGGTAATACACAATCACACATATCAATTCCAGCAAGTGCTGCTTCTATTAAATAATCTGGTGTTCCTACTCCCATTAAATACCTTGGTTTATTTTCTGGCATGAAAGGAGTCGTAAAGCGTAAAATATCTAAAAATTCACCTTTTGGTTCTCCTACACTAATCCCTCCAATAGCATAGCCTGGAAAATCTAATTGGATTAAATCTTTGGCTGATTTTTCTCTTAGATCTTTGTAAAATCCACCTTGTATAATACCAAATAATCCTTGATTTTCTGTCTTATGTGCTTCTTTACACCTAACCGCCCATCTGGTTGTTCTTTCCATTGATTTTTTGGTATATTCATAGGTAGAAGGATAGGGACAACATTCATCAAATGCCATAATGATATCTGCTCCCAGTGCTTCTTCAATTTCCATAACCTTTTCTGGGGTAAATAAGTGTTTACTTCCATCTAAATGGGAATGGAAAGTTACTCCTTCTTCTGTTATTTTTCTTAGTCCACTTAAACTAAAAACTTGAAATCCTCCGCTATCTGTTAAAATAGGCCTGTCCCAATTCATAAAGGCATGTAGCCCTCCTGCTTCTTTTACTAATTCGTGTCCAGGTCTTAAATATAAATGGTAGGTATTTGCAAGGATGATTTGTGCTTTTACCTCTTCTTTTAGTTCGTCTGGCGACATGGCTTTTACTGTTGCTTGTGTTCCTACTGGCATAAAGATAGGAGTTTGTATATCTCCATGTGGGGTATGCACAACTCCTCTTCTAGCGCCTGAGTTTTTATCAATATGTAATAGTTCATATGTAATTGATGGCATATGTCATTTCTCCTTTTTTATTTGATGGAAAGCTGTTTCAGTCCTGCTTTTATCATCTCTTCTAAACTCATATTTTTCTTATCTATTTTTTCCATTGCTTTTTCAATTTCTTTACTATTATAACCAAGTACTTGAAGTGCTGTAAAGGCTTCTTCTTCTTTACTATCTTTTTCTATCGCCTTTTTCATGTCCATCACTTTGGAACTTGCTATGGATAATTCTTCTATCTGTTGTTCTTTCTTTAATTTGTCTTTTAGTTCTAATACAATTCTTTGGGCAGTTTTTATTCCAATTCCTGGAAGTTTTTTTAAGGTATTAATATCATTGGAAATAATGGCTATGGCAAAATCAGATGGTTCTATGGTACCCAGCATTGTAATAGCTGTTTTAGCACCCACACCACTTACTGATAGTAAAAGTTCAAATAGTCTTAATTCTTCTTGGGTATTAAATCCAAAGATACTAATATCATCTTCCATAACTCTATAATAAGTATGAACTTTTACGATATCTCCTATTTTTCCCACATTTTCCATAGCTAAGTCTGACATATAGACTTTGTATCCTAATCCGCCTACTTCAATTACTATATAGCCTCTTGCTTTTATGGTTAATTCTCCTTTTATATATGCTAACATATTTCCTCCTTTTGAAAAAGGCATCATTATCTTTTTTAAGAAAAAGGAAAAATTCTTTTTCTAATTTATTAAAAATTTTGTAACTTATCTTACCATTTTATTTCTTTTATTCTCTTAATTGCTTCTATTGAATTTTCTTGTGTGCCAAATGCTGTTAATCTAAAATACCCTTCACCTGATGGTCCAAATCCACTTCCTGGTGTTCCTACAACATTAGCTTTTTCAAGAAGTTCATCAAAAAACTCCCAAGATTTCATATGATGTGGCGTTTTAAGCCATATGTATGGTGAGTTAACTCCTCCATAAACTTCAAAACCTGCTTCTATTAAACCATTTTTTATAATTTTAGCATTTTCTTGATAGTATCTTATATTTTCTAAAATTTGTTTTCTACCTTCTTGGGAATAAGTTGCTTCTGCTGCTCTTTGTACAACATAAGATACGCCATTAAATTTGGTCGTTGTTCTTCGATTCCATAACTTGTTTAAGGATATTTTTTCTCCAGAAGCTGTATATCCATAAACGGTTTTGGGAACTACACTATAAGCACATCTTACCCCTGTAAATCCTGCTGTTTTGGAAAAACTTCTAAATTCTATAGCCACTTCTTTTGCTCCATCGATTTCGTAAATACTATGTGGTACATTATCTTCTGTTATAAATACTTCATAGGCAGCATCAAATAAAATAATTGCTTTATTTTCTTTAGCATAATTTACAAATTTTTGTAATTCTTCTTTTTTTAGAACCGTTCCTGTTGGATTATTAGGAAAACATAAGTAAATGATATCTACTTTTGTTTTAGGAAGTTCTGGAACAAAATGATTTTCTTTGTTTACTGGCATATATACGATATTTTCATACATTTGATTTTTTTCGTTATAGCTACCACTTCTGCCAGACATAACATTGGTATCTAAGTATACAGGATAAACTGGGTCTGTTATCGCTACTTTATTGTTTTGAGCAAAAATATCAACAATATTACCACAATCACATTTTGCCCCATCTGAAACAAATATTTCATCTGGCTCTATGCCTAAATTTTTGAAGTCATTTTCTACAATTGCATTTTTTAGAAAATCATATCCTTGCTCTGGTCCATAGCCTCTAAATGTTTCTGCATTGGCTAATTCATCAGTTGCTTTGTGCATTGCCTCAATAACAGCTGGCACAATTGGTTTGGTTACATCTCCAATGCCTAATTTTATTACCTTTTTGTCTGGATTGTTTTTTTGAAATTCTGCTACTTTTTTGGCTACTGTTGAAAATAAGTAGCTGTCTTGTAAATTTAAAAAATTTTCATTAATATGTATCATAAAAATCTCACCTTTCTTTTTAATGGGAACCAAAAGGACCGGGTCTTAATGGTTCCAGGAACCATTAAGACCCGGTCCTTTTGGTTCCAAATTCTTTTGATAAATTCATTATTTTTATTTTTTCTAAACTAAGTTTGATTGCTTTGAAAAATTTGATCAATAGTCCTTCTTTTTTGTAAACAATTAAACTAAAAGTTTCTTTCTTATCTGCTTCTAATTCTAAATCTGTAAATCTCTTTTCTTTTTTAGGTACGATGTCTTCTAACATTTTACTTAATTCTGTATTTTCACTTATTACACTGATTTGCATTAGTTCTTTTAATTCTTTTTCCATGGTTTCTCCTTCCGTTTATTCCCATTCTATTTTGCCTTCATATACGGTAGTTGCAGATCCTGTCATATAAACATGATTATCTTTTTCATTCCATTCTATGGTTAAGTCTCCCCCTAATAGATGTACTGTAACTTCTCTTTCTGTATAACCATTTAAAACGGCTGCTACTACACTTGCACATGCTCCTGTTCCACAAGCTAAGGTTTCTCCAGCACCTCTTTCCCAAACTCTCATTTTTAATGTTTTGTTATTGATTACATTGATAAATTCTATATTGGATTTTTTAGGGAATGCTTTGTCAATTTCTAAAATTTTGCCATATTTTCCTATGTCAAATTGGTTTACATCTTCTTTTATAAAGGTTACAGCATGTGGATTTCCCATAGATACACAGGTAAATTTAAATTCTTTATCTTCTGCTTTTAGGTTTAAGTTTTTGACTGGCTTTTCTTTTGCTATGACTGGAATTTTTTCTGGTTCTAAAATGGGTTCTCCCATGTCTACTCTAGCTAGTTTCATTTTTCCATTTTCTATTGTCATAGCAAGTGTTTTTATGCCTGCTAAAGTTTCTATTGTTATGTTTTCTTTATTGGTTAGTCCTTTGTCATATACAAATTTTCCAACACATCTAATTCCATTGCCACACATTTCGGCTTCTGTTCCATCTGAATTGAACATTTGCATTTTGAAATCTGCTTTGTCTGATGGTTCTATTAATATTAGCCCATCAGAACCTATACCAAAATGTCTATCACTTACAAATTGGGCAAGTTTGTTTTTATCTTTTATATCTTGATTGATTGCGTCCATATATACATAGTCATTTCCTATGCCATGCATTTTTGTAAATTTTAACATATTATCACCTCTCGCATTTATGATAACATTATATTCTAAAGGAAAAAAAATATCAAGATTATTCTTGATATTTTTCAATTTCTTCTTTAAATTCCCATTTCTCTTAAAAATTTCTTTCCTTTTTTCATGAGTTTTTTCTTGTCTTTTGTTGTTGCTTCATTATAAATCCAAACAACACTCGCTGAAACTAAAGTTCCTATCATCATACCTTTTACAAATTTCATCATAATTTTTTCCTCCTTATTCTTTATTTTTGATATTGTTAGTATTTGTTTTTTTGCTATTTCTATACTCTTTTTTTAAGGAATAAATTTCATTTATGCTAACCCCAATTAAAAAAATGCCAAAATATTTTCTTAATTCTTGGATTGGCATATGGATAGATAATTTTGCTCCTAGCATAGCACCTATTATACCAGCTATGATAACAGGTATAGCAATTTGATAGTTAATGTTTTTATTTTTGATATTGACAATAATTGCTGTAATACAAGTTGGTATAAAAAATACCAAATTAGCACCTTGTGCCATATGTTGTTCTGTATTTAAAAATGTTGTTAATAAATAAATTAAAACCGTTCCGCCTCCGCATTCCCATACTACTTACAAAACCTGAAATAATCCCAAATACAATTTCCACCTTTTATTTCCTTTCATATTATGCCTATCATTTTCAAGGCTACATATATCAAAAATAGTGCAAATGTGATTTTTAATATAACATTTGGTATTTTATTTAATATTTTTGACCCAACATAACTCCCTATTGCTCCCCCTATAGCACATAAAATACCAATTTTCCAATCAATATAATTATTTTTGGCATAGAAAAAACTGGTTGTCACTACCATTGGTAAAATACACATAATGGATGTTGCTCTTGATTTTACCGTATCTAAATTTAAAAAATAGGAAAATGCTGGAACTAGGATTAATCCTCCTCCTGTTGAAAATAGCCCTGATATAAATCCTGCGATGATTCCTATTAGTATTTTTTTTACTATTTCTTTTTTTTTCATATTTTTAGTATTCCTTTTTTTTGAAAAAAAATTCATAAATAATCAAAAATAGAGCCATCAGGAGCAAGTCCTTTTGGTCTCTTTT
>CALXRJ010000143.1 GCA_944390615.1 uncultured Clostridia bacterium
ATTTTTTGCCAGAAAAGGGAATGAAGAATTTCTAATTGATTTTTTAAATGCACTATTAGGAATAAAAATTTTAAAAATAGAAATCAAAGAAGAAGTAAACCTAGAAAAATTAGCCATAACAGAAAAAAATGGTAGACTAGATATTCAAGCAAAATTAAATGATGATATCATAGCCAATATTGAGTTACAAATGCAAGACAGAGGAAATATGCAAATCAGAACCTCTTATTATGCAGCCAAAATCATGGCAAGAGAAATGAGAATAGGAGTCCCATATGAAGAAATGGAAAAAGTCATTCTAATTAATATATTAGGGTATGATATGTTTCCAGAATTAAAAGAAGATTATATTCACAAAACAGCAATTGTATTAGACAGACATCGAGACTACACAGTTATGGACAATATAGAATGGTGGTTTATTGAACTACCAAAATTTAGAAAAATTCGTCCCGATATGAATGAAAAAATCAACCAATGGATAGCATTTATCGACGGCGAAGATAAGGAGATGATAAGTATGGCAGAAGAAAAAAATAAAACCTTGAAAAAAGCAAGAGAAGAAATGGAGTATTTAACAGGAGATGAAGAAGTAAAAAGACTAGCAGAACTTAGAGAAAAATGGGATATGGAATATGAATTAAGTATGAAATATGCCAAAAAACAAGGCAAAGAAGATGGTTTGAGGCTCGGCAAAAAAGAGCGGAATGGAACTTGGCAAAAAGGAACGGAATGGAACTTGGCAAAAAAGAGCGGAATGGAACTTGGAAAAGAAGAACGGAATGGAACTTGGAAAAGAAGAACGGAAGCAAAGCAGAAAAACGAAAAATAGCTAAAAATCTATTAAATATGGGAATACCAATAGAAAAAATTATGGAAGCAACAGGATTATCAAAAGAAGAGATAGAAGAAATAGAATAATTTATGCAAATAAAAATCAGCAAATATTTTCACTGAGTTAATGGTTAAAAATTAATAAAAAGTGAAAGAAATAACAAAAAAATAGTCAAATTTTTTAGTACATCCAAAAAATTTGACTATTTTTTATAAGAAAATTTATAGGTACTATATTTTGCTAACCCAAAAGCATAGGCCCAATTTCAGTTACAGTTCCAGCTCCTTGTGTCAAAACAATATCATTTTCTTGCACATTTTCTTTCAAATATTTCACACATTCCTCAAAATCTGGTATATATTTTGCCGCTTTCCCCAAACTACAAATTTTATCAGCCAAATCTTTAGAAGTGATGCCATAAGTATTCTTCTCACGAGCAGCATAAATATCTAAAAGAATAATATAATCAAAATTTAATAAAGCTTTAGCAAAATCATCTAAAAGTGTTTTGGTTCTACTATAGGTATGTGGTTGAAAGATGACCCAAGATTTACGGTATTTTTTATTCATTAACGCTTTAGCAGTAGCTATAATTTCAGTTGGATGATGACCATAATCATCATAAATGCTAGCACCATTTACTTTTCCTTTATATTCAAATCTTCTAACAGCTCCTGTAAAATCTAATAAAGCTTTTTGTATGACCTCTAATTTAATTCCATAATAATCACATAAACAAATACAAGCCAAAGCATTTAAAACATTATGCATACCAGGAATACTTAAACGAATTCTTCCATAAAACTTTTCTTTAGAATATACATCAAATTCAGGAAAGCCATTATTATCAAAAACAATATTTACAGCAAAAAAATCTGTATTTTTATTAGTAATGCCATAAGTAAGAGTGGTAGCTTTTGTATATTTCGTTAATTCTAAAGCATTTTTGTCATCCCCATTAACAACAAGTAAACCATCATCAGGTAAGAGTTTAACATATTTGATAAAAGCTTCTTTAATATGGTCAAATGTTTTAAAATAATCTAAATGATCATTATCAATATTTAATATAATTTCAGACTTGGGACTAAATTTTAAAAAGCTTTCTACATATTCACAAGCTTCTATAATAAAATACTCACTATTTCCCACTTTATAATTTCCGTCTAATTGTTTGATATCAGCTCCTACTTGAACACTAGGGTCTTTTTGCGCTTCTAAAAAACATAAAGAAACCATCGAAGTAGTCGTACTTTTTCCATGTGTTCCAGAAACAGTAATGGTATCTTGGTAACATCTAGTGAGTTCTCCTAAGAAATCAGCTCTTTCTATAATAGGAATATTTTTCGCATTTGCTGTTACAAGCTCAATATTATCTTTTTTTACAGCTGCTGAATAAACAACCACATCTTGGTCAATGATATTTTCTGCTTTGTGACCAATTGAAATTTTAATGCCAGCTTTTTCTAATTTATGCGTAGTTTCTGATGCCACATTGTTAGAACCAGTAACAATAAAACCAAAATTAACTAAAATTTCGGCAATGCCACTCATACTAACACCACCAATTCCCACCATATGTATTTTTTTATATTTTTTTAATCTTTCCATATTAGGCATAATTGTTCTCACTCCCGTAAAATAAAAATCCATCATTGATTATATACTTATTCTATTGATTTTTCAATAAAAATGTGAAAAAAATTAGAAAAACTAGGTTTTATTCTTACCTTTTTTGTGGTAAAATATAATAGAAATTTAGAAAATACGGTCAAAAGGGAATAAAAAATTTGTTATTTTTCTATAGAAAAATAATATTTCATTCTCCCAAAAAGAAATAGCAAGAAAGGTAATAAAAATATGGAAAACAAAGAAAATAAAGAAAAAGTAGCATTTATTACATTGCGGTTGTAAAGTCAACCAGTATGAATCTAATGCAATGGCACAAAAATTTTTAGAAGCTGGCTATCATCTTTGTAAAATAGACGAAAAACCAGATATTGTAATTGTAAATACTTGTACAGTAACCAATATTGCAGATAGAAAATCCAGACAACTCCTTAGAAAAGTAAAAGAAGAAAACGAAAATGCGATTGTAGTAGCAGTAGGCTGTTATGTGCAAGTTGCATATGAAAAAGTAAAATCCATAAAAGAAATCGATATAAGCTTAGGAAATGTAGAGAAAAAAGATATTGTTACAATAGTAGAAAATTACAAGAAAAACAAAGAAAGTATTGCTTCAATAGCAGATATTAACCAAGAAAAAGAATATTTAGAATTGGGAAGTGTAACATTCTCAGAAAAAACAAGAGCCACCATAAAAATACAAGATGGATGTAATAATTTTTGTACCTATTGTTTAATTCCTTATGCAAGAGGAAGAATAAGAAGTAGAAAAAAAGAAAATATTATAGAAGAAGTAACTGAAATAGCGCAAAAAGGAATAAAAGAAATTGTAATAACAGGAATTCATATAGCCTCTTATGGAAAAGATTTAGAAGAAGATGTGCAATTAATTGCTTTATTAGAAGACTTAAACCAAATTCAAGGTATTCAAAGAATACGACTAGGTTCCTTAGAGCCAACTATTGTAACAGAAGATTTTGCAAAAAGGCTATCCAAATTAGAAAAAATTTGTAATCAATTTCATTTATCACTGCAAAGTGGGTGTGACGAAACCCTAAAAAGAATGAACCGAAAATATAGTTGTTCTGAATTTAAAAAGGTAGTACAAATTTTAAGAAAATATTTTGAGGATGTAAATTTAACAACAGATATTATTGTCGGATTTCCAGGCGAAACAGAAGAAGAATTTAAACAAACTTATCAATTTTTAAAAGAAATTAAATTTTATAAAATGCATGTTTTCAAATATTCTCCAAGAGAGGGAACACCAGCTGCTAAAATGCCAAAACAAGTTGATGGAAATGTGAAAGAAAAAAGAAGTCAAAAACTAATTGCCTTATCCAATCAAAATCAAGACACGTATAATAAAAAGTATTTAAACAAACCGGTAGAAGTTTTAATAGAAGAAAAAAAAGAAAATATTTGGTCAGGTTATACTAAAAATTATATTAAAGTTTGTGTAGCCTCTAACCTGAATTTGGAAAATCAGATCATTAGTGTTACACCAACAAAAGAGGTGGATCAAATGTTATTTGCAGAAAAATGAGTGTCCTTTTTGCGTCCTGTCCCTATTTTGAGCAAAGCTGTTAGTTAGCCGAAACATCTAAAAATTATGTGTGAGTTAATTTTTATTTTTTTGCATAAATATAGGATAAAAAAATAAAATTAAATAAATAATAGTGATAGGAGGATTATAATTATAATGAAGCACAAATTTTTAATTTTAGGTGGAGACTTAAGAAGTATTCGATTAGCACAAATCTTGTCTGAAGATGATAATAAAGTTTATTCATTTGGACAAGAGAGATCAGATGAGATTATAGATAATGGAATGATAGAAAGATGTAATTCTTTAAAAGCGGGATTGGATAAAGCCCAAATTATTGTAGCTCCTGTTCCTTTTTCCAACAATGGAGAAAGCATTAACACACCTTTTTCAGATGAAAAAATTATGATAGAAGATTTATTAAAAGCTAATAAAAATAAATTGTTAATTGGTGGCAATATAAGTGAAGAAATTCAAAAAAAATTAAGTGAAAAATATTTAGATGTAATTGATATCATGAAACGAGAAGAATTAGCTATTTTAAATACAATTGCTACAGCAGAAGGAACCATAGAAGTTGCTATTAGTAATACAGATAAAATATTGCAAGGAAGTAGAGTTTTAATTTTAGGTTTTGGAAGAGTTGCCAAAATTGTTGCCAGTAAATTTAGTAAGTTATCAGCAATTGTTACTTGTGCAGCAAGAAAAGTGTCAGATTTGGCATGGATAAAAGCTTATGGATATGATAGTTTAGACATTCATGATATGTTATATGATTTAAAAGATTTCGATATTATTATTAATACCGTTCCACAAACCATTATCCATGAAAAAGAATTAAAACACATGGATTCAGATGTATTGTTAATTGATTTAGCATCTGCCCCAGGAGGAATTGATAGTAAAATGGCTAAAAATATGGGATTGAAATTTGTTTGGGCACTAGCTCTTCCAGGAAAAATTGCACCTAGCTCATCTGCTAAATTTATTAAAGAAACCATTTATAATATACTAGAAGAAAGGTCGAAAAAAGTCGAATGACGCGATGAAAAAATGGAAAAAATTTCCAAAAAACTATAGACAAATTGATAGAAAAGTTGTAGAATACAAAATGTAAAAAGTTGCAACAAAAAAAATAAAATTATAGGAGGCAAAAGAGAATGGAAATTTTAAAAATTTCATCAAAATCAAATCCAAATTCAGTAGCAGGAGCTATTGCGGGATTGATAAAAGAATCACAGAAAGCAGAAATGCAAGAAATTGGAGCAGGAGCTTTGAATCAAGCAGTAAAGGCAGTAGCAATAGCAAGAGGTTTTGTAGCACCAGCAGGCGTGGACTTAGTTTGTATACCAGCATTTGCAGAAGTTGAAGTCGAAGGAGAAGATAGAACTGGTATTAAACTTATTGTGGAATCAAGAAAATAGGAAATAAATGTGTAGAATGTGTTTGTAGAATAGAAAAACACAAAAAATACATGGAATTTGTAAAAAATAAAACAGAATTTTTTAATTCTGTTTTATTTTTTACTTTGGTTCTATTGAAAAGGAAAGCCAAAATTATTTTTTGATATATTTTAAAATTTCCTGATCTGGAATT
>CALXRJ010000144.1 GCA_944390615.1 uncultured Clostridia bacterium
CAAAAAATCTAGCAACAGAAATGACAAATTACAATGTAACTGAAAAAGATATGTATGGTGAAGAAAGTATAACTGATGAGCATATAGATAATAATTTAAGTGTAAGAAATATGTTAAATAAAAGAGGTATAAAACCTGAAAATTTAAAACCAGCAGAAGATTTAAAGAAATTAGAAAGAAGAGTAAAATCAGAAAATAAGAAAATAGCGGATAGTAATAAATTGCCTAAAAATGGAATGAATTAAAACTTGAGGTCGCATTTTTAGCGACTTTTTAACATATATAGCTCAATCTTACACTATTCAATTTTGCTAAGTAATAAAAACATTCTAAAAGCTTGTATTATGTAGAATACTGTGCTAAAATATACAAGTAACAATACAAATGTATTTATTTTATTTAATAGGAGGCAAAATTATGGGAGAAATGCGGTTGTACAGACGAAAAGACATCGAAATACCTTGTTTCACAGAAAAGGAGGCTGATACTTATCAAGCGTTTTTCGAATTCTTAGGAATAAGAGTCAAAACAAATATATTTAATGTTAAGTTACTTCAAAAAGTACTAAAAGGTATCGATAAAGAAAATCTTAAGATGGATTTTGAAACGCTACGGGAATATATAAAAGAGGAATATTACGACGAGCTTTACGAAGAAGCTCTTGACACAATTCTTAAAGTTATTTCAACCTATCATTTAGAAGAAATTATGCATATAATCAAATATGAACTCTCATGGAAATATTCTAAAGAAATGAAACAAAATCTCTGGGATGCAGCTACAGAATTAAGGCACATATATTTTAGTGAAAATGGTAAAAATCCTTATATAGCAAATGTTATGTTGGAATGTCTTCCTCTATGTGATAAAGATATTTTGGCTGACTATGATTTACCACTCAAAGTAATACTATTAGATATACAAAGAGATATAGAAGGAGAATATAATGGTTTCATTTCAGCTAGAATAAATTTACTAAAATCTTTTGCAGCAATTAAAAGTTTTGTTGACATGGGGTATGAAGGTAAAGTACTATTGTCTTTAAAATTGGATACGGAAGAAGCGGAAAAACTACATCATAGTCTGTTTGAGTGTATGTCTAATAGAAGATATTTCATAACTCAGGAGCAGTTGCTGAATTGTGGACGTTCTCTAGTGAAAACAAAAAAAAGTATAAGAAATTATCAATGTCTAGGGGAAGCATACAATAGGACAGCCAGAACAAAAAGTGTTGAGAGAGAAGCAGAAGAATATTATGCAAAAGCAATTGAGTTTTATGAGAAATGTATTGCCCTTTTTGAAGATAAGGGACCTGATACAATTTTTGATATAAAAGCTGTATTAGAAGCTAAAGTTTCCTCAACCTACTTATTATATGATCATAATCAAAAGTGGAAAACCGACGAAAGAGTGAATAAATATTGGAAATTTGTAGCGAGTCTAAAAAGAGGTAAGTATTTAGAAATGATTGAAAAGCAATTGGGAGTTGAAGATGCTAAAAAATGGATAGATAAGGTTGCAGATCCAGGATAAGTTTATTGATATCAACGTTACTGATAGTTTTGAACTGTATAAGTTTGCCTTTGTAAGTAACCTAAAACAATTCAATAGGTGAGTATTTAATAGCGGTCGCATTGCGACCGCTAACATCATATTTTACAACTCAATTTTAGGCTGATACCTCTCCAGCCACATATTCACTTGGCAAATGTATGCCTTAAGTTAAGGTTCTGTCATTGAATGTCAGAAAAAACTTGCATAAATTAATGTATTTTGAAAGAAAAAGTACTTTAGAAATTGATTTTGTATTAAATATAGATGGAAAAGTTACAGCAATTGAGGTTAAGTCAGGAAAAAATAAACAAGCAAAATCTTTGAAATCAATTATACAAAATTATAAAACAGTAACAAGGTATATGAAATTTGAAAATGATTGTAATATTTATAAAGATGAAGAGAATATAGAACATTATCCATTATTTATGATTATGTTTATATAGATTAAACTAGAGGTCGCAAATTGCGACCTCTAGTTTAAAAAGTGGATAAATTTATATCTCAATCTTTGGCTCATACTTCTCAAGCCACATATTTACCTGACAAAGGTATGCCATAAGCTGAGGTCCGAGTCATTAACTGCCCAAACCAAGGTCTTGAAAACGCCTTTCCATCTGTATTTAAAATATCTAAAATAGTATCACGATTTAGTAAAGAATGAATTGGACTAGCAGAATCCTTCATAATATCAGTAAGCATCGATTTAACAGCTTTTAGATAAGTTGGATTATGTGTCTTAGGATAAGGCGATTTTTTCCTATTTACAATCTCCTCTGGAAGAAAATCCTTCATAATATGACGAAGAATACCTTTTTCTCTACCTTTATAAGCTTTCATTTCCCAAGGTACATTATACATATATTCTGCTAATCGATAATCACAAAAAGGAACACGAACCTCAAAACCATTTGCCATACTCATACGGTCAGCTCGTTCTAAAAGAGTTTGCATAAACCAAGTTATAGTAAGATAAGAAACTCTCCTTTTTTGAGAAGTTTCAAAAGAATCCTGATCCAAAATTTCTACATTAGCAAGGCTTTGATAATATCGCATGTCGATATATTCTTTTAAATTAACTTTATTAGCAATGGATGGATTTAATAGATTTTGTCTTTCTTGAATAGCAATTGACCAAGGAAAGGTTCTTGCATCTAAAGCGTCTTCACGGAAAAACCAAGGATAGCCTCCAAAAATTTCATCAGCACATTCACCCATCAAAGTAACCGTTTTTTCCTTTTTCACTTCTTTACAAAATAGATACAAAGAAGAATCCACATCTGCCATACCAGGTACATCTCGCGCAATCATAGCATCTTCCAAAGCAGATGCCAATTCTGGCGTGTCAAGAACTACCTTATGATGTTGGGAATAGGTATTTTGACTCATAAGGTCAATATAATAGTTATCAGAATTTGGTTGAAAATCTGATTTTACAAAATTTTTATCATTATCCACATAATCAACAGAATAAGTATCTAAAGGAGCCAAGCCTTCTTTTTTCAAATAATCAGAAGTGAATTTTGTAATGATACTAGAATCAAGCCCACCTGATAAAAAGGTACAAAGAGGCATATCAGAAACAAGTTGCCTAGCAATAGCATCTTCTAATAGAGCACGAAGATGGATACATGTTTCTTCAAAATCTTCGAAATGAGGTTTCGTTTCCAATTCCCAATAAGTTTCGATATGAAGGCCAGATTTATTATAAATAGCAAAGTGACCAGGTTTTATTTCATATATATTTTTATAAACCGTTAAACCAGGTGTATGAGCAGGTCCTACACCGAACAATTCCGAAATTCCTTGCTGATCTATTATTTTTTCAAAATTAGGATAGGCAAAAATCGCTTTTAATTCAGAAGCAAAAATAAGCCCTTGATCAAATTCGGTATAAAAAAAAGGTTTTACGCCAAAATGATCTCTTGCCATAAATAATTCTTCTGTTTTAGAATTCCAGATAGCAAAAGCAAATATACCATTCAAATGATGAACAACATCATTCCCATAGTATATGTAACTTTTTAAGAGAACTTCTGTATCGGAATAGCCAAAAAAAGTAAATCCATTTTCTAATAAAGTATTCTTAAGTTCTTTTGTATTATAAATTTGCCCATTATAAACAATCGCATACTCACCAAGAGAAAATCTTTCTACCATAGGCTGTTTGCCGCCTTGTGGGTCAATAACAATAAGCCTTTTATGACCAAGTGCTACATTTTTATTTAGGTACATACCTTCTTCATCTGGTCCGCGCTTAGCTAAAGTTTGAACCATCTTATTTAAAACATTTTTTTTATTTGGTAAATCTTTTTGATAGTTTACCAAACCAACAATTCCACACATAAAAACCTCCTTAATAAAAGTATATGAAAGAGATTTTTAAATGGTGTCAAAGAAAAAGCTGATAAAAATTTTTGGCACATAGGTTGACAAAAGCAAAAAAAGAATGTATAATCTTGTGGTGTGAATAAAAAGATGAAAAATATGGATATAACACATATATATTTCGTTACAAGAGGAGGGAATAAAAATGGCACAACCAAAAAGAAGATGGTCAAAAGCTAGAACCCATAGCAAAAGATCAACTTGGAAACTAGAAACACCAAAATTTACAAAATGTTCAAATTGTGGTGAACCTGTATTACCACACACACTATGCTCAAACTGTGGATACTATGATGGAAAACAAATCGTAGTAAAAAAAGACAATAATGAGTAATAATCCATAGGGAGGAAAAATAAATGCAAATTGTAAGAGGAATATTGATTGTCATATATTTTATTGTATGTTTAGCTTTAATAATACTTGCAATGGTACAATCAAAAGAGGATGCAGGGTTATCTTCAACAATAACTGGAACATCAACCAATAACTTCTTTGAAAAAAATAAAGGAAATACCAGGGAAGGAAAGCAAAAAAAATGGACAGTTATTTTAGGAATTGTTCTTGTCATTCTTTGCATTGCTTTAGGAGCTATTTATTCAATTTAGAGCAAAAAAATAAAAAGTAACCTGATATAAATTTAAGTAAAAGTTAAAAACTTTTTATTAAGTTTATATCAGGTTATTTTTGGTTAATTTAATTATACGATTTAATAATATGTAATTTTCTAGGAGGTATTTTACTAATTTAATCCAACTGCTTTTTCACCATATCTGCTACAATACCACAAATGATAAATTCTACAAAAAAATAACTACTTAATTTTAAAATAGTTAATCCTAATTCATATAAGAAGAAATTATGTACAGCCAATAAATAAATAGCAAGTAGTATGACACTAAAAATTAAAATACCAAAACAAATTTTGATACCAATTTTCATAATTTTTAAATCTATTTCATCTAAATTATAAAATAAATTTTTTAAATATTTCATAAAATCAAAACCTTTCTTTTTAAAGAGATTTATATAAATATGTTAACATAAAACGGAAAAGAATACAATGTAAAAAAATTCAAAAAATACCATATTTTACTTGAAACTTAAAAAACAAAATGATACAATAACAAAAAATCAAAGGAGGAATGAAAAATGGCAATTTTATTACCAGGAGGGGCAGGCTATATAGGAAGCCATACAGCAGTTGAATTATTAAAACAAGGAAAAGAAATAGTTATAATAGATAATTTTTCGAATAGTAATAAAAAAGCATTAGAAGCAATCAAACAAATTACAGGAAAAGATTTCAAGTTTTATGAAATTGACTAT
Source organism: uncultured Clostridia bacterium (assembly GCA_944390615.1). Classification (GTDB taxonomy): domain Bacteria; phylum Bacillota; class Clostridia; order TANB77; family CAG-508; genus CAG-269. The sequence continues at coordinate 5,270 of CALXRJ010000144.1, forward strand.
ATGGATAGAGAAAAACTAGAAAAAGTTTTTCAAGAAAATAAAATAGATGCAGTTATCAATTTTGCAGGATATAAAGCAGTTGGAGAATCCGTAAAAAAACCATTAGATTATTATTATAATAATGTAGCAGGAGCTATGGTGTTATTACAAACCATGGCAAAATATGGTGTAAAAAAATTTGTATTTAGTTCATCAGCAACCATATATGGCAAACAAGAATCACCAAAATATGTAGAAACCATGGAAAGAAAAACAGCATCAAGCCCATATGGAACAACCAAAATTATGATAGAACAAATTTTAGAAGACATGTATAAAGCTGATAACACGTGGAAAATATCCATCTTACGATATTTCAACCCTGTTGGAGCCCATGAAACAGGGCTATTGGGAGAAAATCCAAATGGCATACCAAATAATTTAATGCCATTTATTCAAAAAGTTGCGATAGGAGAATTAAAAGAACTAACCATATTTGGAAACGACTATAATACACCAGATGGAACCTGTAGAAGAGATTATTTACATGTAGTAGATTTAGCAATTGGTCATATAAAAGCCTTAGAAAAATTAGAGCAATCTGATGAAGGTGTATATGTATACAATTTAGGAACAGGAACACCAATTAGTGTATTAGAATTAGTAACTACTTTTATGAAAGTAAATCATATTGATGTACCATACAAATATGGAGAAAGAAGAGCAGGAGACTTAGACGAATTTTATGCAGATCCAACCAAAGCAGAAAATGAGTTAGGATGGAAAGCTACGAGAACAGTTGAGGATATGTGTAGAGATTCTTGGAATTATATTCAGAAAAATAAATCTTAATGTTTAAAAAAATAAGAAAAAAACAAAGATGAATAAAAAGTAAAAAACAGAAAGGAGACTCTTAGCTATATGAGAAAACTTTCTACAGGCATAAGTAATTATGAAAAGATAATGAAAGAAAACTTAATTTATGTAGACAAAACAAAATTCATAGAAAAAATAGAGGATACAGTTGATAGTGCTATTATGTTTTTACGTCTAAGAAAATTTGGAAAAACCTTATTTACAAGTACGTTAGAAAATTATTATGATAAAGATAAAAAAGACGAATTCGAGGTGCTTTTTTCTACTACTTATATAGGAAAAAATCCAACAACAAGAAAAAACAGCTATCACATTATGAAATTTAATTTTTCAGGAATCGATACAAACACAATAGAGACTACATTACAAGGATTTAAAAACGAAGTATTAACATCTATTGATTTTTTTGCTAAAAAATATCAAATGGATTTCTATGTAAATTATAACTTAGAAGCAGAAGAAAATCTAAATAATATGATAAAAGCATTTGCCTTGCAAAAACCAACTGAAAAAATTTATGTAATTATTGATGAATATGACCATTTTGCTAATGAATTATTAGGCTTTAAAACGCAAGAATTTAAAGAACTAATGTCCCAAAACGGAAAAATAAGGAAATGGTATAAAATAAAAAAAAAAGGTACAGAATCTGTAATTGATAAAATCTTTATGACAGGTGTATCTCCAATTACACTAGATAGTACAACAAGTGGTTTTAATATTGCAAAAGATATTACTAAAAATTTAAATTTCAATGATATGCTAGGTTTTAGTAAAAAAGATGTAGAATATCTAATGAATGAATTAGAGATTTCTAAAGAAAAGCAAAAAGAGCTTTTACCAATTATAAAAGCCAATTATGATGGATATGTATTTACTGATATGATAAGAGATGATATTGAAGAATATAAAATGTATAATCCCAATATGACACAATATTTTTTAAATAGTTATATAGAATTAAAAGAAATTCCAAAAAATCTAGTGGATACCAATATAATAAGTGACTATGGAAAAATAGAAGCATTAATGAATTTATGTGAATCGATGGGAAAGATTGAGATACTAGAAAAAATAGTGGCAGGAGAACCAATAGAGGCAGAATTGACAGAAAAATTTAATAGTGAAATAGCTTTTGGGGAAAGAGAGTTAATATCAATATTGTATTATACGGGGTATTTAACTATAAAAAAATAACGAATTTGATATATTGAAATTAGGAAGTCCAAATGAAATAATAACAAAGTTTTATAGAGAATATTTTCGGATTAATCAAGGAAGAAACAAAAAATAGGATAGCTTAACTAGGAGGAAACAACAATAAATGAAGGCAAAGATAAATCTATTAAGAGCAATACTAAGTATTTTACTTTTGGCAGTATTTTTAATGATATTTAATTTTTCAGGGCAAGATGGTGAAAAATCAGGAAGCCTAAGCAGAGAAATTACCATAAATGTAACCAAAGATATAAAAACAATTCAACAATTAGAGCAAAACAAAAAAGAAGAAGTTTTAA
>CALXRJ010000145.1 GCA_944390615.1 uncultured Clostridia bacterium
AAGGAAAAATTGATGAAATTTTAAGTAATAAATCAGAAGATAGACGTCATATATTTGAGGAAGCAGCAGGGATTGTAAAATATAGAGTAAGAAAATTAGAATCAGAAAAAAAATTAGAAAATACAAAATTAAACTTACTAAGAATAAATGATATATTATCAGAAATAGAAAGTACAATAGAACCTCTAAAAATACAATCAGAAAAAGCTAAAAAATTTCTAGATTTGAGAGAAGAATTAAAAGAAATTGAAATAGGGTTATTTTTATATAATATTGACTTATATAAAGAAAAAATAGCACAAATAAAGATTGATGAAGATATTTTAAAATCACATAATGGTGAAGCAGAAGAAAAATTAAATTCTTTAAATGAATTAAAAGAAAAATTAAAAGAGGAAATTAATTCCATTACTAATGAAATTGAAACTATTCAAAATGTAGAATTTGAAAATGGCAAAAAAATTGAACAAATAAATTCAAGTTTTAATGTAACAAATGAAAGAATTTCAAACAACAAAGAAAACTATTCAAGATATGAAAATGAAATAGAAGAAAATAGCAATAGAATTAAAGAGCTTGAAGAGGAAAAGAAATTAAAATTAGAGAAGAAAACAAATTTATTTAACAACAAAGAAAAATTCCAAAAAGAATTAGAAGAAAAAGAAAAAGAATTGGAACAAATAACTAAAAAATTATCTACAAAAGAATTAGAAATAGAAGACAAGAAATCTAAAGTAGAAAAAAATGTAGATAAAAAATATGAAATAAATTCTGAAATTAATACAATAGAAATAAATTACGAAAATTATGAAAAAAGACAAGCAAATTTAAAATCTGAAATACAAACAACAATACATGAATTAGACAGTACACGAATTACAAGAGAAGACATTACAAAAACATTTAATGAAATTGAAACTAAAAGAAATACAATTACAAAAACTTTAGATGAAATAAATCAAAAAAGAAAAAGTATAAATGAACAAATAAACAAATATAACAGTAATATAAATACATACGAGACAGAAGAAAGAATAAAATCTTCTAGATTAAAGTTCTTACAAGAAACTGAAAAAGAAAAAGAAGGATATATAAGAAGTGTAAAAGCATTATTATTAGACTGCGAAAAAAATCCTGTGTTAGCAAAAGGAATGAATGGCGTATTAAGTAGTCTAATTAAGGTAGATAAACAATATGAAACAGCAATAGAGATGTCACTTGGCAGTGCAATTCAAAATATTATAACAGATAGTGAAGAAGATGCAAAAAAATTAGTAGAACATTTAAGAAAAAATAATTTAGGTAGAGCAACATTTTTACCAATTACTTCGTTAAAAGGTAAAAAACTAGATAAATTAAATAATAAGAATATCCAAGACATAATTGGCATTGCATCTAATGTAATAAAAACAAATAAGAAATATGAAGAAATAATAATAAGTCTTTTAGGCAGAACAATAATTGTTGATGACATGGAAAATGCAATAAAACTTGCAAAACAGAATAATTATTCTTTTAGAATTGTAACTTTAAAAGGAGATATAATTAATCCTTCAGGAGGAATTACAGGAGGTTCTGTTGCAACAAAAACTGTAAATATTCTAGGAAGAGCAAGAGAAATTGAGGATTTAGAAAAAGAACTTAACAAGATAAACCAAAAAATAGAAGAAGAGAAAAAACAAAAAGAGGAATATGAAGCTAGCATAGAAGATGTATTAGAAGAAGTGGAAACTTTAGAAAAAGAGCTAAAAGAAATAGATATAGTATATGCAGCAGATAAACAAAAACTAATAGCAGTTGAAGAAAACATTGATAAATTACAAAAGCGTTTGGAAAAATATAGAAACGAACAAAATGAATTAGAAACATTAAAAGAAAATATCTCAAAAGAAAAAATAGAAAAGCAAAAACAAATAGATGAGTTAGTAGAAGAAACAAACAAACTAAATACAGAAATAGAACAATATGCTTTACTAAATAAAGATAATCAAAAATATATTGATGATTTAAATTTTGATATTACTAATTTGAAAATATCAGTATCTTCTTTTGATGAGAGTGAAACTTCTATTAATGAGATAGTTGAAAGAATTGATGTGGATATTGACAACAATAATAAAGCAATAAAAAATAAACAACTTCAAATGGAAAATATTAAAAAAGATAATATAGAACTTGAAAATAAATTAGTAGAATATAAAAAACAGATAGAAGATATACAAAAAGAATCAAGTAACAGTAGCGGTAAAGTAGAAGAATTAAAGAAAACAAGAATAGAAAAAAATGAAAAACAAACAAAAGTAGAAGAAGAAGTCATTAGCCAATTTAAAGTTATAGAAGATTTAAAAGCACAAATTGTAAAAATAGATGTGAAGAAAACAAAATTAGAGCAAGATATTGAAGATATAATAAATAAAATGTGGGAAGAATATGAAATTACACCTAACAATGTAACAGAATATAAAAAACCTACAAATGCATCTGAAACATCAAAAATGGTTAATAATTTGAGAAATCAAATTAAAGAGCTAGGAAGCATTAATATAGATTCAATAGAAGAATACAAACAAACAAAACAAAGATATGACTTTATGTGTGAGCAAAGATTAGATTTAGAAAATTCTATTGAAAAATTAAAAAAAGTAATTAGTGATA
>CALXRJ010000146.1 GCA_944390615.1 uncultured Clostridia bacterium
ATTTAATTTTAAAAGGTGGACAAACTTCCAAAGTTAGTCCTTATCATCTAGCCTCTCGTATTAAGCAAGAAGTAGGACCATTTTTAACCCACTCTTCTATCAGTGGCACAGTGGAAGGATTTAAAGGTTTGTACAATTTTTATAATATTGGAGCAACCAGTTCATCTGAGCCAATGGGAGCTATTAAAAATGGACTTCAATATGCAAAAGATGGAAAAGGAGCAAGTGAGGAAACCAAAAATAAATATTTGATTCCGTGGAATACCAAAGAAAGAGCCATTACTGGTGGTGCTATCTTTATCGGCTCTAGCTACATCAATGTTGGACAAAATACCATTTATTTGCAAAAATTTGATGTCAATGATGAAAGAGGAGATGAGCTATTTTGGCACCAATACATGACGAATATTTTAGCTCCTTATAGTGAAGCAAAATCAATCTATAATGGTTATCAAAAAATTGGATTATTAGATACAGCCATCAATTTTATCATTCCTGTTTATGAAAATATGCCAGAAATTCCAACACAAAGTCCAAGCATTATATCAAGTGATTTTTCAGAAGACAACACAAAAGTTTACTGTAATGCTACCAATGTCAATATTCGAACAGGACCGGGAACCTCTTATGAAATCATAACAAGTGTATCAACTCCTACGCAAATGACAAGAATTGGAAAGGGAGTACAAGCAGGAGAAAGATGGGACAAAGTACTTTTAGAAAATGGGATAGTGGGTTATATTTTTCAAACTTATGTAACAGAAGTTCCACCAGTTCAAATTGAAAAAATTGATTTAAAATTAGATACAACAACCCTACAAAAAGGAGAAAAAAAGCAACTACAAGTAACGATATCGCCTCAGGAAGCTAGCAATCATACGGTTTTCTATTATTCTAGCAATCCAAATGTAGCAACCATTGATGAAAAAGGAAATATCTATGCTATACAATCTGGGGTAACTACCATTACAGTTAAAGCAGAAGAAAATGAGGTGCAAAGTCAAATCGAAATAACAGTATATAGTAAAGTAACAGGGGTTTTCTTAGACCAAAGCGAAATTTATATGCAAGTAGGAGATACTTTCCAAATCAATGGAACCATTGAACCAGAAGATAGCAATGAAAAAACGATTTTGTATGGTAGTAGTAATCAGCAAATAGCAACCATAGATGAAAATGGAATTATTTCAGCACACCAAGAAGGAGAGACATTAATTACTGCGTTATCTGCGGAAAATGCCAATATCAAAGCAGAATGTAAAGTGTTTGTTGTTAGAAAAATGGAAGACTATGAAATTCATTTTGACCCATCTTTAACGGTGAATAGTTTAGAAATTAGTGGAATAGATTATAGTAAAAATACAGTTGCAGATATCAAAGGGCTCATTACAACTGATTTAGAATTAGAATTTGTAAACAATAAAAATGAAATATTAAAGGAAACGGATTTACTTGGAACAGGATGTAAGATAAGAGTAAAAGAAAATGGAGTGCTCCTAAGAGAATATAAAATTATTTTATACGGAGATGCCAATGGAGATGGAAAAATCAATAGCATAGATTTATTAGTTATACAACGACATATTTTAGAAATTGAACCATTGGGAGAAATATATAAAAAAGCAAGTAGAATTAGCAAAGATGGAAAAAAGCCTACTTCTGTTGACTTATTAATGATACAAAGACATATTTTAGGTTTGCAGAAAATTGAGCAATAAAATCATAGGATGCCAAGAAAGGAGAAAAATGAAAAAGAAGATATTTCTTATTATAAATTATATAGCCACATTTCTATTTTTCGTAACATTTTTTAAAATAAGTTATGCATCTACGACAGGTACCGTTTATCTTAGTAGTAATACAGATAAAATCGAAAAAGAGGAAGAAATAGAAATTAGTCTGTTGATTGAAAATACTAAAACAGCAGCATTTACTTCTTACCTTTATTTTGATGATACAAAATTTGCATATGTTTCTGGTCCAGAAAATACCAATGTAGTGGAAAATCGCATTATATGGGTTTGGTATGATGAAACAGGAGGAGAGAATTCTAAATCTGGGGAACTTGCTAAATTTAAATTCAAGGCAAAAGAAGAAGGGCTAGCTACATTTACAGTTAATGGTGAATTTTATAGTGAAGTAGGACAGCTCATACAAACTGATTTTAAAGAAATGCAGGTACAAGTGGGAAAAAATCAAAGTAAATTAATAACCGAAGCAATAGATGCAATCGAAACAGCGAATACCAACTTAGAAGTATTAGCCATTGAAAATGAATTATTAAATCCGCCTTTTGATACTACGACTACTCATTATAATTTGGAAATATCCAATGAAACAACATCGTTAAACGTTTTTGCTGTGCCAGAAGACGAAAAAGCAAACATACAAATAGAAGGAAAAGATGATTTAAAAGAAGGAAATAATCTTATAAAAATCACAGTAACAGCCCAAAATGGATTTTCTAAAAAAGTATATGAAGTAAATGTGTATAAAAGAAATTTAGAAGAAGAAAACAAATATAAGCAAGAATTAAAAGAAAATCAAGAAAAATTAGAACAAATATATGAAACACAAAACATGACCACACGGGACAGAAGAAATTGAGGATAAAGAACAGCTGAAAAAGGAAGGTTATCATAAATTAACTTGGATCATAGTAGCAATTATCGTAATTTTATTTGTAGTAGGTATTATTATTGGAAAATATAAAAAGAAAAATAAGGACAAAAAATAATTTTATCAAAATTATAAAGAACATCTGTTAAGAGTTTTCTATGAAATAGTGAGGTTCTAACAGATGTTCTTTTGTTTTTTATTTTGTAAATATTACGAAAATATTTCAATTTTTTTACAAAATGATGTCATTTTTTTGAAAAATATTGTACAAAACTACAGGCTGTGGTATATTAAAACTACAGGTTGTGATATAAGTTTTGAAAAAACCTGAATAGATTTAGAGGAGATAATGTAAAAATGAAAAAACAACAAGGAATAACACTTATGGCACTTGTATTAACAATTATAGTATTATTAATACTAGCAGGAATATCCATAGCAATGCTATCTGGAGATAACGGCATTTTAAAGCAATCCATGCAAGCAAAAGAAGAAACAGAATATGGGCAAATACAAGAAGAAGTATCGATGACTTATATGGAAGTATTAACTGACCATTATAATTCTAATTATTATGAATTTGCTAGTAGCTTTCAGGAGACGTTGA
>CALXRJ010000147.1 GCA_944390615.1 uncultured Clostridia bacterium
TATAAAAGTACCAAACTAATTTTGGTAGGAGATAGTGACCAATTGCCTTCAGTAGGGCCTGGAAGTGTCTTAAAAGACATCATCGATTCTGAAAAAATAACCACCATACATTTAGACAAAATTTTTAGACAAGCAGCGAAAAGCAAAATCATTGTTAATGCCCATCGCGTAAATGAAGGATTGGGATTTATCACCAAAGAAGAAACAGACAAAGATTCCAAAGAGGATTTTTTCTTGATTCATGAAAACAGTTCTGAAAAAATGCTAGAACAAGTTATTTCCTTATGTACAGGAAGACTTAAAAATTTCGGAAATTATGATTTTTTTGAAAATATTCAAGTTCTTACGCCAACTAAGAAGGGAGCTCTTGGTACCAAGGAACTGAATAAATCCCTTCAGCAAGTATTAAACCCACAAGATGCAAACAAAAAAGAAAAAAATGCACAAGGTGTTATTTATCGAGTGGGAGACAGAATTATGCAAGTAAAAAATAATTATGATATTTATTGGGAAAAACATAGCTTAAACGAAACTGGAACCGGTGTATTTAATGGTGAGTTTGGAACCATAATGGATATCGATGAAAAAGAAAAAAATGTTGAAATAAAATTTGACGACGAAAAAATTGCCTGGTACCAATTTTCTGAATTAGAACAAATTGAACATAGTTATAGTATTACGATTCATAAAGCACAACGGAAGTGAGTTTGATGTAGTTGTTATGTGTATTCCAAGAGCAGCACCTATGTTACTTACTAGAAATTTGCTTTATACAGGAATTACCAGAGCAAGAGAACTTTTAATTATTATAAGTGATATTAAAACCATTGGCTACATGATACAAAATGTAGATAGCAAGAAGAGAAATACTGGTTTAAGATATAAATTGGAAAACATAGAGGAGGAGAAAACTCTTAAAAAATAAGAAAATTTTATGGAAAGGAATGGTAAACATGGAATTTATTTTTGAAAGAATGGTAAATTATTATGAAACAGATAAGATGGGGATAACCCATCATTCGAATTATATTAGATTTTTAGAAGAGGCAAGATGTGAATTTTTAAAACAAATTAATTTGCCATATGAAGCATTGGAAGAAAGAAAAATTATAATACCAGTGCTAAATGTAAATTGCAACTATAAACACCCTTCTACCTTTGGTGATATATTAGTAATTAAAACGAAAGTAACGAAATTTACAGGGGTTCAAATGTGTGTAGGGTATGAGATTACGAATAAAAAAACAGGGGATTTGGTACTGCTTGGGGAAACGAGACATTGCTTTACCAATACAGAGCTAAAGCCTGTTAATTTGAAGAAACATGATGAAGAGGCATATCATATTTTGATGGATTGTGTTAAAAAGGAAGCATAGGGAGAGGGGCTTTTTGGTATTTGGTTGTATCAAAAAGAACGGAGAATTTTTTATTTAATGAAAGAAAATCATACAAATATAAAAAAATTGTTTACTTATTCAATAAATTTATGTTATACTAGAACTTAATGAGAGGTGAGAATTATGCCAAATAATGTTCAAAAAATAGTTAATGATTTTTTAGTGGAAGTAAAAAGAATATTAGGCAATAGACTAAAAAGAATAATATTATATGGTTCATACGCAAGAGGCGATTATAATAAAAGTTCGGATATTGATATAATGATTTTAACTGATTTGTCAGATAAAGAAATAAGTGAATACAGCATGAAAATATGGGAGATAAGTGCTGATATAGAAATAGACCAAGGGATAGTAATTTCTACTTTAATAAGAAATATAGATGACTTTGAAGCATGGTCAGATGTAAAACCATTTTATAGGAACATTATAAAAGAAGGAGTTGTATTAGTTGGAGAAAAAAACAAGTAGGGAATTTGCTTTATATAGACTAGAAAGAGCAAAAGAAGAATATGAAACAGCAAATTTATTATATAAAAATAATAAATTACTAGCGGCTAATAATAGAGCATATTATTCAATATTTTATGCTATTAGGGCTGTACTTGCAATGGAAAAAATCGATTTTAAAAAACATAAAGACGTTTTAGCATATTTTAATAAAAATTATGTTAAAACAGAAATTTTTCCAAGACAAATAGGAAGAAAAATAATAATGGCTTCTAAGGTAAGAGAAGATAGTGATTATGACGAAAAATATGAGCCAAGTGCTGATGCTACTTCTTTGCAAATTGAAACTGCAAAAGAATTAATTGAATTAGTAGAAAGATATTTGAGTAAATAAGCATAATGTATATAGTTGTCTAGCATTAACTGAAAACTAGGAGAAATTTTGAGTTTTTACCATAAAAATCCTCCAAAAATATTGACATAAAATCAAATTTCTAATAAAATAAACAAGAAAAAAATAAAAAGGAGGAAAAATATGAGACATTTAATAGACATAAAAGATTTATCAGTAGAAGAAATAGACGAATTAATCAAAGTAGCCAAAGATATAATTGCACATCCCGAAAATTATCGTGAAAAGTGCAAATATAAAAAATTGGCTACTTTATTTTTTGAGCCAAGCACAAGGACAAGACTTAGCTTTGAAGCAGCCATGATAGAACTAGGAGGAAATGTAATCGGATTTTCAGAAGCGGCTTCTAGTTCAGCCTCAAAAGGAGAAAGTGTATCAGACACAACAAGAATAGTAGGTTGCTACAGTGACATCATAGCGATGAGACACCCAAAAGAAGGAGCACCACTAGTTGCTTCACTAAAATCAACCGTTCCAATCATCAATGCAGGAGATGGAGGACATAACCATCCAACCCAAACCTTAACGGACTTATTAACAATTTCTTGTGAAAAAGGGAGATTAGACAATTTAACAATTGGACTATGTGGAGATTTAAAATTTGGAAGAACCGTACATTCTTTAATTACAGCAATGGTACGTTATCCAAATATTAAATTTGTACTAATTTCACCAGATGAATTAAAAATACCTGAATATGTAAAAAAAAGAAATTCTTGAAAAAAATAAAATTGAGTATTTTGAAACAAATGATATCGAAGAATACATAGGAGAACTAGATATTTTATACATGACAAGAGTTCAAAAAGAAAGATTTTTCAATGAAGAAGATTATTTAAGACTAAAATACTACTATATTTTAAACAAAGAAAAATTAGAAAATGCAAAAAAAGATTTATGTATTATGCACCCATTACCAAGAGTAAATGAGATATCAACAGAAGTAGACAGTGACCCAAGAGCATGCTATTTTAAACAAGCAAACTATGGAAAATATATCAGAATGGCACTTATCTTAAAATTATTAGAAATAAATTAAGGGAGGATTAAAAATGAACATAGATAGTATAAAAGACGGAATTGTAATAGACCATATACAAGCTAAAAAAGGGCTAGACATATATGAGGCATTAAAATTGGGCGACTTAGACTGTTCTGTTGCAATTATTACCAATGCCAAAAGCAAGAAAATGGGGAGAAAAGATATTATCAAAATTGATAAGAAGATTAACTTAGACTTAACCATTTTAGGATACATAGATCCAAATATTACCATCAATATTATAAAAGATAATGAAAGAATTGATAAATATCATGTAGAACTTCCAAAAGAAATTGTAAATATTATTAAGTGCAAAAATCCAAGATGTATTACATCAGTAGAGCAAGAATTGAAACATATCTTTGTTTTAACAGATAAGGAGAAAAGAACTTATCGTTGTAAATATTGTGAGACTTTGAGTGAAGAATAATAATTTTATATTTTTAGGGACGGAAGAAAAAATATATTTTTTCCTCCGTCCCCAAAAATATATTTATACCACATCTTTTATAATTTCCAAAAACTTCAAAGCATCCTCAGTTGGCTCTTTTGCATAAATAACCCCATAAGGAATTGTTTCCCCAGAAGAAAGAGGAATCGTTTTAAAGGCAGGATGAATATCTTTCCAACATTCTAAAGTGACCAGTAAACACCCAGCTTCTTCACATTTATTGAAAACATTAATATCATAATATAAAGGGGCATCTAGGATTTCTACATTTTTACAATTCATTTTTATTTTATTCACAATATCTTGATTTTGTTTACTATCACCACTTGTGATAGCAGCAATTTTTTGTCCAGATAAATCTTGAAAAGAAATTTCCGTTTTTTTGGCTAAAGGATTCGTAATTGGAACTGCAATGCAAAAACGATAATCTCCCAATTTTAGAAAATTAAAATTTTGAAGCCATTCTCTAGAATCACCAGGAGATACAAGAAAATCTAAAGGTGTTCCATTACTATTTAGAGTACTTAAAATATTAGTATGATTTTCCTCAAAAGGAACAATTTTTATTTTAAATTCAGGGTATTTATCATTTATTTGATACCATATATCAAGTAAAGGCTTACAAGGGCAGATTAAAGATGTACCAATTGTTACAAAATGTGTATTTTGATTTTGTAACTTTTTGGCTTTTTTTATGGCATCTTTGGTATAGTCTATGATAAATTTAGCATCTTGATAAATTTGTTTTCCGAGCTTCAGTAAGTGTTATGCCATGATTGGTTCTATTTAATAAAGAAAGACCAAGTTCACTTTCCATTAAATTCATTTGTTTCATGACTGCAGTGGGAGAGAGAAAAAGCTTTTCTCCTGCTTTTGAAAAACTGCCAGTATCGGCGACTTGAATAAATATTTCAAGATATTTATGATACATATCTAACACCTCGTTTAAACTTTTAGTTAAAACAATTATAACTTTTTTGGAATTTTGTGTCAAGTATGAGAAAATCAATTGAAGAGAAAGTTTGGGAATAGAATCTATTTTTGATTAAAAAGTTATTGAAAAAGCAATATAAATTGTAGTATAATAAAAATGTATTAGAAAAAGAGATTTTGGAGGAAAAAATATGTCTAAACAAGAAAAAAATATAATTAATTACATAGTGATATGTATTAACGAATTTGCCAAACAATTAAAAATGACAAGTAAAGAAGCATACTTATATTTAAGAAATTTTAAGGGAATCGAATTTTTAAAAGAAAATTATGAGGCAGAACATACAGTGGGATTAGATGATGCTATAGAGGATTTAAAACAAGTATGTATGAATAACGGAGGAGATTTAAAATGATATTATCGTACTATTTAGAACTTTTATAAACGGATTAATCGATATAGATACATTAATCAAAGAACTTACTTATAAAGAGTTAACAGACCAATATTCTTTCCACACAGAAAAAGCTATTAAATACTTGAAAGGAGTATAGATATGGTATTAGAAAAATTAAATTATTTAGTAGAATGTATAACACAAGATTTAATT
>CALXRJ010000148.1 GCA_944390615.1 uncultured Clostridia bacterium
TAAGATATTTTAGTACAGGTTATCAAGATTTAATCTATATATGTATGAGATTAAGTTTAATTGATAGTTTATTCGAAAAAGAAAAACCTTTTATCATCTTAGATGATCCCTTTGTTAATTTAGATGAAAATAAAATAAAAAATGCTACTCATTTACTAAGAAATATTGCCCAAGAATATCAAATTCTATATTTTATTTGTCATGAAAGTAGAAAATAGAATCAAAGAGACCGGGTCTTTTTGACGTCAAGCACCCAAAAAATCCGGTTTATTTGGTTCCCTAAAAAATATAAAAGTCAAGTGTCAAAAACCATTGTTTAAGTGAGAATAAATACTGAAAATATGAGAAATAATAATATTAAGCTTTAAATCAATAAAAAACAAGATTTTTCCTATTTGAAAAATGCTTTCAATCGTGTTAATATAAATATAACAGAATAAGACATAGAAAAAGCTACCCTGCGTAGTACGTGTAGACAGAATTTTTAGAACCTACAAGTTTGAAGAGGGGCTTATCTCTTGGTATGGCGTGCATGCTTACTTCTCAAATGTCGTAAGAAGCCCAGGAGTATCAAGGTTGGCACCCACCTGTTTGTGAGAGAGCAGGTTGTTAAAAATTCACAGACATCTTACGGCTAAGGCGGGGGAGCTTTTTTGTGCTTTTTTCCAGAATGCTGTGAAAATGGAAAATTTTTGAGAAATTTAATTGACAAGGATCGAAATATATAGTATAATAATTAACTGTAATCCGCTTAGTCAAGGTACATAAAGGTTGCAATTAAGGCAACTACCTAGGTTTAAGGATTAGCGAGTATACAAATAAGGGAGGTGCATTTTAAATGTACGCAATCATTGAAAGTTGTGGAAGACAATACAAAGTAACAGAAGGAGATGTTGTATTTTTCGAAAAACTAGATGCAAAAGTTGACCAAAATGTTACTTTCGACAAAGTAGTTATGGTATCAGAAGAAGGAAAAGTACAAGTTGGAAATCCTTATGTAAAAGGTGTAGAAGTTGTTGGAAAAGTAGTTTCTCACGGAAAAGCTAAAAAAATCATTGTTTTCAAAATGAAAGCAAAAAAGAATGAAAGAAAGAAACAAGGACATAGACAACCATACACAAAAGTAGAAATAACAGCGATCAAAACAGCATCAGCAAGCAAAAAAGCTGAAGCAAAAAAAGAAGCTACAGAAAAAGTAGAAGCATAACAAAAATTAAAACGGTAATTTATTTAAGTAGAGATAAAATTTTTAAAACCGAAAGGAGTTGAAAAAAATGGCACATCACGTTGGTCAAGGTAGTACCAGAAACGGTAGAGATAGTGAATCCAAACGCCTTGGTGTAAAAAGAGCAGATGGACAGTTTGTTTTAGCAGGAAACATTTTGGTTAGAAAAAGAGGAACCAAAATCTATCCAGGAACCAATGTAGGAATTGGAAGTGATGACACTCTATTTTCTTTAGTAGATGGAACTGTAAAATTTGAAAGAAAAGGTAGAGATAAGAAAAAAGTTAGTGTCTATCCAGTAGTAGAAGAAAAAAAGGTTGCAGAGGCGAAAAATTAGGAAAAAAGCATTAATTTGAATTAATTCAAATTAATGCTTTTTTTCTGTTTTTTATAAAGTATGAAATATCTTTAAAAGAAAGAGAATATTACATTTATATTACAATTCACAAAAAATATTGAAAACCAGTGCTTAATATGATAGACTTAAAAAATCAAAAAATAGATCATGCAGATAGGACTATGAAAAATTAAAGGTTAAAGGAGAATGAAAAAAATGAGAAAAAAAGTACAGCCTAAAACCATTGGAAACGTATACACAGGCATTTTAAATAACAGGAAAGGAATCACGTTGATGGCACTAATTGTGACTATAATTGTGTTACTAATTTTGGCAGGAATATCGATTTCCATGTTGGCAGGAAACAACGGAATTATTAATAAAGCCATAGAAGCAAGAGATAGTACAGAAATAGCAGGAATTATAGAAGAAGTAAAAATGGCGATACTAGAAAAACAAATGGAAAACTTAGGAAACCTGACAAGTGGAGATTTAAAAGACGTATTAGATGAATATTTTTCCGATGTACCAGTAACTTTGCCAGAAGATGAGACAGAACTTGCGGAATTAGAATTAACAACAATTGATGGAAAACACACAATAAAGGTTGGAGACATATGGACAGGAAGTTTAAGTGAATTACCGTTATTACCATCAAACGAGGAAACAACGCCGTATTTACCAAGTTCAGACTTTTCACAAGTGGCAGGAACAGATTTAAGTACAGGACTAGTAATAGAAGATAATTTAGGAAACCAATATGTATGGATAGAAGTGCCAAGAACAGAGAGTGTTTATCCGACAGCAGGATTAAATATAACAGAAGGAGTAGATGGAAAATTTACAGAAACAGAATATACAACAATAGAAGAAGACTTACATACTTATGTAACAACCTATAGATCTACGAACCTTGGTACAGATACCTGGTATTCAGAAGAACAGACAGGATTAACGGAGACAGAATACAATAATTTAAAACAAACAATGTTACAAAGTGTGTATCGAAATGGTGGATTTTGGATAGGAAGATATGAAACTGGAATAGAGAATAGTTTTAGGCATTATGATGAAAACGATGATACTGAACACCCAATAACAGAAACCCCGGTTATAAAAGCCAATGCTTATCCCTATAACTGGCTAAGATGTAGTCAAGCTCAGCAACTTGCAAGTCAAATGAATAGTGGAAATTATACAAGTAGTTTAATGTTTGGAGTGCAATGGGATTTAGTACTGAAATATTTGGAAGTAAAGGCAGTGGAAAAAGGAGCAGAATTAGCTACCATACAAAGTGAATTGGATTCTAATAGTACAAGTTGGGGAAATCATTATGATAGTACTTATAATATTACCAATACACTTGCAAAATATACATCAAATTATGGAAATAGTTGGTTAAGTTGCCCATATAATAAAGAAAGATCAAGTGGTGTTATATTGTCGACTGGGGCAAGTAATATATTTAGTAAGCAAAACATCTATGATTTAGCTGGAAATGTTTGGAAATTTACTCTCGCTTATTCCCGTAACGCGAGCAAACCTTGTTCTAGTCGAGGAGGAAGTTGTGGATATGATGGGTCACAGTATCCTGCTGGAAGCTATGCGAGTGATACTACCACCACTAGTATCGACCTTGCTCGGTTTTCGTATTTCAATTTATTAAGTAGACCTATATCTTAAAAGTAATATAATAAAAGAGTTATTAGCAGATTGGAGCCAAAGGGAGCGGGTTTTAACGGTCCCTTTGGCTTAAATTATGGTGATTAGCTTGTAAAAGAATAATCCCCAAAAATGAGAAATATAATAGGATGTGTGAAAAATTCGGCGAAAATGATTACCAAGTATAAAAAAGTAAAGACTGTTGAGCAAAATATTTTATACAGTTTGCTCAACAGTCTAAAAATTCATTTAAGGCTTTTTATTTAGTCTAATGTAAATTTAAAGCATAGTCCAACAAAAAAATGCTTGCCCAGGAGAAACCCCAGCCAGCATTTTTTATTATACTCTTTTAACTTTTCCATTTTTCAAGCATTTAGCACAAACATAAATTCTTTTTACTTCACCATCAATTTCAGCCTTAACACTTCTTAAGTTTGGTTTCCATGTACGAGCAGTTCTTCTACTTACGTGTGAACGTGCTATACTTATTTTATTTCCGTTAATTGGTTTTTTTTGACAAATTGCACATACTGCCATTTTTTTTTGCACCTCCTTAAAAATTGCTTATTTCTATCTATGTTAATTCGATAAATCCAAGCGATTGTGTGCCGAAACACACAAATAAAATAAACTGACTGTTCTTTAGTTTAACACAAAATGAAATAAAATACAAGACATTTTGAAAAAAATATTAAATTTTTGTTGCAATTTACCAAAAATGTGATATAATAGAACAGCGTATGAATTTGCATAAGCAATAGATTTAAGAAAAAACACTTATATTTTAGAAAGGAAGATTTTAAATGGACTGTAAGGTTGAAAAAACAAAAAATGCAAATGAAGTAAAATTAGAAATTACAATAGAGGCAGAAAAATTTGAAAATGCCATCAAAAAAGTATATTTTCAAAGTGCAAAATACTTCAATATACCTGGATTCAGAAAAGGTAAAGCACCACAAAATATTGTAGAAAGATATTATGGAAAAGAAATCTTCTATGAAGATGCCTTTAATGACTTAGTACCAGAAGA
This sequence comes from uncultured Clostridia bacterium, assembly GCA_944390615.1. Lineage (GTDB taxonomy): Bacteria > Bacillota > Clostridia > TANB77 > CAG-508 > CAG-269. Next base: position 4,255 of record CALXRJ010000148.1, read on the forward strand.
ATACGAAAAAGCTTTAGAAGAAAATAAAATAGAGGCAGTATCCAGACCTGAAATTGATATCATAACAATGGAAAAAGGACAAGACCTAAAATTTACAGCAATTGTTCAAACAAAACCAGAAGTAGAACTTGGAAAATATAAAGGTATAGAAATTGAAAAAATAGAGTATAATGTTAAAGATGCAGACATAGAAGAAGAATTAAAAGGAATGCAAAATCAAAATGCCAGACTAATCACCATTGATGACAGACCAGCACAAATGGATGACACAACTTATATCAATTTCGAAGGATTTGTAGAAGGAAAACCATTTGATGGAGGAAAAGCAGAAAATTACGAATTAGTACTAGGAAGTCACTCTTTCATCGAAGGATTTGAAGACCAAATAGTAGGCATGAAAATCGGAGAAGAAAAAGAAATTGCAGTTACTTTCCCAGAAGAATATTTCTCAAAAGAATTAGCTGGAAAACCTGCTACCTTTAAAGTAAAACTAAACGAAATCAAGAAAAAAGAGTTACCAACATTAGATGACGAATTTGCAAAAGATGTAAGCGAATTTGATACCTTAAAAGAATTAAAACAAAGTATCCAAGAAAGACTAGAAAAACAAAACAAAGATAGAGAAAAATACGAAAAACAAGATGCAGCAGTAAAAGCATTAGTAGAAACTGTAAAAGTAGATATTCCATCTGGTATGATAGAAATGGAAACAGAAAACATGATGAAAGATATGGAACAAAGAATGTCATATCAAGGCATAAAAATGGAACAATACTTAAAAATGATGCATAAAACAGAAGAAGAATTCAAAAAAGATTATGAACCTCGAGCAATAGAAGCAATAAAATCAAGACTAGCAATAGAAGCTGTCATAAAAGCTGAAAAAATAGAGGCAACAGAAGAAGAAATAAAAGCAAAAATAGAAGAAATGGCTAAGAACTATGGTAAGGAAGCCAAAGAATTAGAAGAAAATGAAAACATCAGAAACTACATAAAACAAGGAATTGAAAATGAAAAAGCAATGGACTTCCTAGTAGAAAATAGCAAAGAAAAAAAGCCTACTGCTAAAAAAGAAAACAAGAAAGAAGAAACAGCGGAAAAGCCAAATAAAGCAGAAAAACAAGAAACAAGCAAAAAGACAGCAAAAACAGAAGCTAAAAAAGAAACAAAAAAAGCAGAATAAAATAAAGTAAAAGGTAGGGGAGGTTAAAAAAATTTTTTAGCATCTCCTATTTACAGTTAAAAAAGTTCAAATTTGTTTGACTAGCTTAAGTTCAATAAAATAAAACGATTGATTTATGCAAAGGATAAGGAAAAAAATAAATAGCTATATTACTAGCCAAGCAATAGAAAGGAAGTATATTATGTTAGAAAAAAATAGTTTAGTACCTTATGTTATTGAACAAACCAGTAAAGGAGAACGTTCTTACGATATTTTTTCCAGATTATTAAAAGATAGAATTATATTTTTAGGAGAAGATGTAAATGCCACAACAGCAAGTCTAATCATAGCACAAATGTTATTTTTGGAATCAGAAGACCCAGACAAAGAAATTTATTTTTATATCAATTCGCCTGGTGGAAGTGTAACAGATGGTTTGGCCATTGTAGACACCATGAATTATATCAAATGTCCTGTATCTACTTTTTGTGTGGGATTAGCAGCAAGTTTTGGAGCTGTGCTTTTAGCCAATGGTGAAAAAGGAAAAAGATTTGCTATGCCAAATGCAGAAATTTTAATTCACCAGCCATTAATAGCAGGAGGCGGAATATCAGGTCAAACAACTGATATTAAAATTCATGCCGACCAAATGATTAAAACGAGAGAAAGATTAACCAAAATCTTAGCAGACAGAACAGGAAAACCAGTAGAACAAGTTATGAAAGACACAGAAAGAGATAATTACATGACAGCAGAAGAAGCTTTAGAATACGGTTTAATAGATGAAATTTTGTATAAAAGAAAATAAGGAGAATGGGTATGCCAAAAAATAATGAAACCATTAAAAATGTATATTGTTCTTTTTGTGGAAAGCCACAAAAAAATGTAAGAAAAATTGTGGCAGGACCAGGGGTCTATATTTGTGATGAATGCATCAATTTATGTAGTTCTATTTTAGAACAAGAAGGTTTTTTAGACGACGAAGAAACTTATACATTAAATGATGAGGAAAAAATTCCGAGTCCAAAAGAAATCAAACAAGTTTTAGATGATTATGTAATTGGCCAAGAAAATGCTAAAAGAGTATTATCAGTAGCTGTATATAATCATTACAAAAGAATAGCTCATGAAGAAAAAGTCAAAGAAAAAAAAGATGAAGTAGAAATTCAAAAAAGCAATATCCTATTACTTGGTCCAACCGGTTGCGGAAAAACACTTCTAGCAAGTACCTTAGCCAGAATTTTAAATGTACCATTTGCTATAGCAGATGCCACAACTCTTACAGAAGCAGGTTATGTAGGAGAAGATGTAGAAAATATTTTACTAAAATTAATCCAAGCAGCAGATGGAGACATTGAAAAAGCAGAAAAAGGAATTATTTATATCGATGAAATCGACAAAATAACTAGAAAATCAGAGAATCCATCTATTACCAGAGATGTAAGTGGAGAAGGTGTACAACAAGCATTACTAAAAATAGTAGAAGGAACCATAGCATCTGTACCACCACAAGGAGGAAGAAAGCATCCACATCAAGAACTAATCCAAATTGACACTTCAGATATCCTATTTATTTGTGGAGGAGCCTTTGAGGGATTAGAAAACATCATAAGAGATAGAACTGGCAAAAAGACAATCGGTTTTGGAAGTCCGATTCAATCCAATAAAGAAGTAGATAAATACAAAATATTTGAAGAATTACTACCACAAGATTTACTAAAATTTGGTCTAATACCAGAATTTATTGGAAGACTTCCTATTATTGCCACACTAAAAGAACTAGACAAAGAAGCATTAAAGAAAATATTAGTAGAACCAAAAAATGCGCTAGTAAAACAATACAAAAAACTATTTGAAATAGATGGCGTAGAACTAGAATTCAAGGACGAAGCAATTGATGCCATTGTAGATAAAGCAATTGAACTAAAAACAGGAGCAAGAGGACTTCGTTCCATCATAGAAGACATTATGACAGACATTATGTTTGAAATACCATCTAATCCGAAAATAGAAAAATGCATCATAACAAAAGAAACCGTACAAAATTCAAAATCGCCAGAAGTTGTGATTAATGAAAATAAACAAGTAAAAGAAGAAAGCAAAATTCAAATTAAGAAAATGAAGCCAGATCAGGCAAGTGCTTAATTTGTGTCAATAGGGACGGAGATTTTGACAAACATTTGTGTTAAAAAATATCCTCTTTCAATGATAAAAAAGTTTATGAAAAACAAGTCGAATTTTGTCGAACGTTTTTTGAAAAAAATTAAAAAATTCTATTGTAATTTTTAAATTTTGTAGTATAATAAATACTATTAGGAGACATTTAATCAAAGAAGCCATTGATAATTGAAAAATTATCAAAAAAACCAGCATCCGACAATGCTGGTTTTTTTTTACTATTCGTGAAAAAAATTCACAATGAATTGCATATCTTTCCAAAATATGATACAATATCGTCGAAAATAAAAAAGAGAGGAAGTTTCAAAGATGGAAAATAATAAAATGGATATGCTAATTGAAAAAATCAAGCAAACCAACAACCCAACCGTAATAGGCTTAGACCCTCGTTATGAAATTATACCAAACTGTGTAAAATCAAAATATACCAAAGACTTATCAGGATATGCCAAAGCAAGTGTAGAATTTTGCAAAGCACTGATTGATTCTACCTATGATATCATTCCAGCTGTAAAACTACAATTAGCCTATTTTGAAATGTTAGGACCAGAAGGACTAAAAGCATTTCAGGAAGTAAAACAATATGCTGTAGAAAAAGACATGCTAGTCATAGCTGATGCCAAAAGAGGAGACATCGGTTCGACCTCGCAAGGCTATTCCAATGCATTTTTAGGAAAAACACCAATTGGCGAAAATAACGAAAGTGTATATGATGTAGATTTTATTACATTAAATCCCTACATGGGAACAGACTGTGTGAAACCATTTATCGAAGATTGTAAAAAATATAAGAAAGGAGCCTTTATATTAGTTAAAACATCCAACAAATCATCAGGAGAACTTCAAGATTTAAAATTAGAAAATGGAAAAAAAGTATACGAACAAGTAGCTGAATTGGTGGAACAATGGGGAAAAGATTTAGTAGGAAACTATGGATATAGCAGTATTTCAGCAGTAGTAGGAGCAACTTACCCAGAACAACTAAAAGAATTAAGAAAATTAGCACCACATACATTTTTCCTAATTCCAGGTTATGGAGCCCAAGGAGGAAAAGCAGAAGACATAGCACTTGGATTTGACGAAAGAGGACTGGGAGGAATTGTCAATGCAACGAGAAGTCTAATGGGAGCTTATCAATCAGAAATCTGGAAAGATAAATTTACAGAAGAACAATATGCAGAGGCAACAAGGCAAGAAGCAATTAGAATGAGAAATGAGTTAAATCAAGCAAAAATGAAAAGATAAAAATGAATACCCAAGATTTTGTGTTAAACTTACAAACAAAAAATATATAAAAAAGGGAGGAAAAAATCATGCCAAAAGTACAGGTACAAGCAAAATTAGTACAAGTAGACCAACTAAAACATGATATTTTTAAATTTAGTGTAGAAGCAAAAGAAATCACAGACCAAGCAAAGCCAGGACATTTCTTAGAAATAAGAGTAACTGACCAAGTAGAACCATTTTTAAGAAGGCCAATTAGCATATACAATATGGACAAAGAAAAAGGAATTTTAGAATTTATTTTCCAAGTAAAAGGCAAAGGAACTGAGTTACTTGCTCGAAAACAAGTAGGAGACAGTATCGACATCATAGGTCCCTTAGGATTTGGAACTTTTGATTATGCAAAATATCAAAAATTAGGTATCATTGGTGGAGGAATCGGCGTATTTCCACTATATGAATTGGCAAAAGAAGCCAAAGAAGATGGCAAAAATGTCAATACCTATTTAGGTTATCGAAACAAAGATTTTGTATTACTAGAAAAAGAATTTAAACAAGTATCCACAGAACTTTGTTTAGCAACAGATGATGGGAGTTATGGAAAAAATGGATTTGCCATTAATTTCTTAAAAGAAGATATAGAAAATGGAAAAATAGATAGTATCTATGCGTGTGGTCCTTTACCAATGTTAAGAGCTGTAAAAGCTTTAGCAGTAGAAAAAAACATTCCTTGCCAAGTATCGTTAGAAGAAAGAATGGGATGTGGCATTGGAGTATGCTTAGGATGTTCTGTCAAAATAGCAAAATCGCCAGCAGAAAGACCAGAATATGTAGGAGTATGTAAAGCTGGGCCAGTGTTTGATGCAAGTTATGTTGAATTTTAAGGGGAGGAAGAAATGATTAGAAATCAATATCAAGTCCCTTTAGTATATGGAAATTGCTGGGACAAAGAAGTTTTAGAAGAAACTTTAAATAAAAATCTGGTTCCAGTATTAAACAAAGTAGCAGAATATGGTGGAACAATGAGTATTTTTTCAAATCTATATGAATTAACAGAAGAACAAATAGAAGCTTTTACCAATTTGAAAAATTTATTTGTATGTGGAAAAATGTATGGAATCCGTCCACAAACAAATGATTATCTAACAAACACAAAAGGCTCATTTGAAAAGATGATGAATTCAGAACTATACGAAAAAGTAATCAAAGAATATAAAAAATGCCCTTGGGTAAATATATAAAAGGAAAGGATGGAGCATATGAACACAGAAGTAGATTTTGCTGGAATCAAATTAAAAAATCCAGTTACAGTAGCATCAGGAACTTTTGGCTATGGAAGAGAATTTAGTGAATTTTATGATTTAGGAAAATTAGGAGCTATTATAACAAAGGGAACCTATTTAAAACCTAGAAATGGAAATAGACCAGTTAGAGTTTGTGAAACTTCTTCTGGAATGTTAAATAGTATAGGACTGCAAAATCCAGGTATCGAATATTTTGAAAAAGTAGAACTACCATGGCTAAAACAATTTGATACCAAAATTATATTAAATGTAGGAGCATCTAGTATAGATGAATACATAGAAGTATGTAAATATGCCAATCGACTTGATGTAGATGGCGTAGAACTTAACCTATCTTGCCCAAATGTTTGTGCAGGATGTATGGCATTTGGAACAACCTATGAAGGAGTCAAAGAAGTGACATCAGCAGTAAGAAAAGTGTTAGATAAACCACTTATAGTTAAACTTACACCAAATGTTACAGATATTACCGCAACAGCTAAAGGAGCAGAAGAAGGAGGAGCAGATGCTATTTCTGCCATAAACACATTATTAGCCATGAAAATCGACATTGAAACCAGAAGACCAGTTCTTGCCAATAACACAGGAGGACTTTCAGGACCTGCCATTAAGCCAGTGGCAGTTAGAATGGTATATCAAATAGCAAATGCTGTTAAAATTCCTGTTATGGGATTAGGAGGAATTATGAATGGCGAAGATGCTGTTGAATTTATGCTAGCAGGAGCAAAAGCGATTTCCATTGGATGTGGAAACTTTATTGATCCATATACGGCACCTAAAACAGTAGAAGGAATCGAAAAATATTTAGAAAAACACCATATTGATGATGTAAATGAAATCGTAGGAAAAGTGCAAATGAACTAAAATGCATCAAAAAACCTTCTAAAAATGAATTATTTTAGAATTAAAAATAGTAGTATATTTTTGAAATCAAAAATTGTAAAATAATTCAAAAAAGAGTGGAAGGTGATAAAAGATGGGATTTAAAGTACCAAAAGGAGTAGAAAAAATACCAAAAACAGTACGAATTGATGAAAAAGATTGTGAAACAATACAAAAACTAGCATATGAAAATAATACATCTTTTAATGATATTGTAAACAGCATGATAAAATATGCTATAGAAAATATGGAATAATTAGAAAAATAGAATATCAATAATAGATATTCTATTTTTTTAACTTGTTCGCTAGATTTTATTAGAATAATATGCTAATATATTATCAAATTTTAATTCTTTCACTAGTAAATAATATTTAATTCTAGATATCTGAAAAATAAAATTCGCGATTCGAGGTGATGAAACTTAAACCCTATTCAAGATAAGAAGTTAAAACTTATTAAGTTATCATGAATATAAAATTTTCAATTAGTAAATAATAAAAAAAGAAAGAAGGTATTACTATGGCAAAATTTAAAGAAAGTGAATTAACTGAGAATTTAAAAGAATTTGAAAATAAAGCAACACTAGAACTTGAATTTGAAAAAAGTATAGAGGGAAAGTTAAAATTAGAAGAAGCAAGAGTAAGATTTGATGATAAAAAAGGATATATTTATATTGAAAGTAAAAACAGTAAGTTCAAAATTAATACAACATTAGTATTTGGGTATGAAAAAATAAAAGAAGAAATTGATATTGATTTAGATACGGTATTATTAAAAATAAGAAAAGTAAATTAGGGAGCCATTGGGACCGAGGGAAAAAAATGTTACAATTCCCAGCTGAAAAATCCGCCTCCAACGGTTATGGTTATAAAATTTATTGCATTCCTCGGCTCCCGGCATACCTGAAGAGCATCTAAACTTAAATAAAACGAGCCTCTCGCTACATCCTTCGCGCTTCCTCATTTCATTTAAGTTAAGATGCTCTATCAGGTA
>CALXRJ010000149.1 GCA_944390615.1 uncultured Clostridia bacterium
AAGATATAAACAAAGTGAAATTGAACTCATAATTAAAGCACTTAAAGAAGATTCCGTGATTAGTGTTCCTACAGATACGGTCTACGGATTATGTGTGAAAGTTAATTCTTCAAGGGCTTTTAATAAATTAGCAGGAGTTAAAAACCGTCCTTCTACTAAGAGTTTTCCTGTTATGTGTAGTGATTTAGAGCAAATTAAAAGTATTGCTATTGTAGATGAAAGAAGTGAAAAATTAATTAATGAATTGATGCCTGGACCTGTTACTTTAATTTTAAGAAAGAAAAAAGAAACATTTTTATATATTAATAATGCTGGGTTACGAGAAACCGATGAAATTGCAGTTAGAATGGCTACTTCTTTGTTTTTAAAAAATTTAATTAACGGTGTTGGGGTTCCTTTATTTATGACTAGTGCTAATAAAAGTGGAGATGAGGAATGTAGAAGTTTAGATGATATTGAAAAAATGTGTCCTACGATAGACGGAATGATAGAAGGAGATGTTTCTTTGGGCGAAGCTAGTACTATTATAGATTGTACTGGTGAAGATATTAAAATTCAAAGACCTGGTCCAATTTCAGAACAACAGATTATCGAAATATTAAATAAATAGGTTTTGTTTGTATAAAAATAATACGTCAACAGATTTGTTGACGTATTTCATTTGTAATAATATTTTTTAGATTTAGCTATTTAATCTATCTATTATTTCATCTTTTAATAAAGTAAAGAATTCTTTTGTATGTGGATATTCTTTGAATGTTATATTAGTGTTAAATAAACTATTTACAAGTTTTTTAGCTTCTTCTTTTCCGATTTTATTTTCTAATAACTTTAACAACATTCTATCTTGTAATCCCTCATAAAATACTACACTTCTAATAGATTCATAAACTTCATTTTCACCTGGGTATACGCAAAATGAGTCTCCTGATGGAAAAGCTTGTTTTGCATCAGTTGTCATAAACGGATTTATTTTTTCTTTTGATAGATAAGAGTAATAAAAATTAAATCCCCAGTGTAAAAAGCCGACCATATCATACAAATAAAGTTGTACTCCTAAAATTCTGTTTCTATATGATGGCATAGCCATAAATCTATTCGATACATCTTGGGTTTGTCCACAACAATAATAGCACCATCTTTCCTTAATATTCTCTATCAAAAAAGGCTCTATAGCATCGGTAGCTGGTATAGGGTTTTCAATTAAACCTTTTTTATAGAAATCTATATTTGATAATGCATCTATAATTTTATATCCTTTTAAATACTTGCTTACTAATTGTTTTGCATACGTGTAATTAGTAAAATCGCTTTCTCTTTCATGTGATGGTTCATCAGAAATATGGAAAAATACATTTTGTTTTAAATCTAACCTTTCTAATTCGTTTGTTAGGCTAGGTAGAAATTGACTTAAAAATTCTTCATATTTAGGATCTTTCGCCTTTATATGCCATCCAAATTTTTTTATTAATTTTCCATCTTCTTTTACTACAATTTTTGGAGTGAACTCTGCTCCCCACTGTGTAAATAAATGTGCCATTTCAAAATATTTAATTCCATTTCTCGTTGCTATTTTAATCCATTTTTCTAAATTATCAAAATTAAAGGAATAATTGCCTGATTTATATTCTATATCGACTAGTTGAACCGTTGGTCTTTCCCCACCTACTTCTGTATCTAGTGGTGGGGTAATAATTGGAGTTAAAATTGTATTTACTCCCATTCTTACGGCAGATTTTATAAACATTTCTACTAAATCCCAATATTTATCAGAAAAAACTTCAACATTATAATATGAGGAAATACAATCTGTATGAAGCCAATCTGTATATATTAAATCATTAGCTGGTAATAGAATATCTTCTACTTTTATAGTTATTACTAGATTTTCTTTAATTTCATTATTATATAACTCTATTTCTACATTATAATTTCCCTTATTAATATCATTTGGTATATCTATAGTAATCCAAAGTGTTGTATTAGTATATTCATATATTGTTATTAAGTCGTTTGCTTTTAAAGGGTATAAAACATCTGGGAATAATCCTGGCTTTGTTGTTATATAATTTTCATCCAGTCTTTTTTCAAAAACTGGGCATTCACTTGGAACGAATCCCACTTTACTTATTTTTATATTTTCTAATTTTGAATTTATCTTATATTTAAGTTCGTACTTTTGATATTTGTCGCTTGCTAATACGATTTGATATGATATTCTTTCTCCTTTTAATGCACGTATTGTATTAATTTCTTTTAATTCATCAATATTATCTTTTAAAAATATTTTATCCAGTGATGTTACTATTTTACTTTTTAACATTTTTCTATCCTTTCTTATTAGTAATTTAATTTTACTAAAAAAAATATTTTTTTTATTGTATCACAGATTTATAATTAATTAAATGATTCTTTCTAATATTTATATTACAAATGGGTAGATAGAATAGTTTTGTAGAAATATTAATTTTAATCTTGCGTTCTTTTTTATTTTAGCTTATAATTTGGGCAGGATTTTAAGGTGGTTTTTTTATGAATGTTTTAGTAACTATTTTAGTTTCTATAGCTTTTTGTTTGTTGCCTATAATTCAATTAATAATTCAATGGAAAAAGTCTGAAAATAAAAAGAGTTTTTTTTTTTATTTTATTATTTAATTTTTATTTATTGTTTTTGTTTTTGTTGGGTTTTTTTTTTTGTTTTTTT
>CALXRJ010000150.1 GCA_944390615.1 uncultured Clostridia bacterium
GTTTTATCACTTTCGCAAAAATATTTTAAAGAACTGATTGCTCTCTCTGAAACTTGAATTTCATCGATAAATATAATGGTATTTTCTATATTGATATCTATATTTAGCAAAATTTCTATATTTGAAATGATTTCCTCTGGAATAAGTGTTTTCTCGAAAATATCTCTTATATTTTCCATATTATCAAGATTAAGATAAATATAATTTTCAAATTCATTTTTACAGAATTCTTCGATGATATAAGTTTTGCCTGTTTGCCTTGCTCCTACTAGCATATAAGGTAGTTTTATATTTTCTTTTTTCCAGTTTAATAAATTATTATATAGTTTTCTTTTCATAAGGTTATCTCCTTTCCTTCTCATCTTTTTGTTTATAAAAAATGATAGTATTTATGTTTCTTTCTTTATTATAACTCTTTTTATTATTTTAGTCAATAAAAAACGTGATTCTATCACGTTTTTTATAAGTAATTTCGTGATTCCATCACGTTTTTTCAAAAGGACCGTTTCTTTTTGCGAAAAAGAAACGGTCCTTTTGAAAAAAGTTACATTTTCACTACTAATTTATCAAACTTTGAACTGATATATTTTTCAAGTTTTTCCATAAAGATACTTGGCTCAATTTCTTTTTTAGCTACCATATCTAAACCTTTTTCCCAACTTGCTGTTAGTTTTGGGTTTAGCATGTCTGGCATAGCTTGGTTTACAATGTCATAGATTGCTTCTCCTTTTTGGGTTGGTGTTACAATTTGGGTTTTAGCATTGATTTGAATATAAGCTATTTTTTCTAGTTTTTTAATGATTTCTCCTCTTGTAGCACTTGTTCCAATTCCTGCTCCTTTTATTTGTTCTCTTAGTTCTTCTTCTTCAATTAGTTTTCCTGCATTTTCCATGGCTAATACTAAATTTCCTGAATTATATCTGGATGGCGGAGATGTTTCACTGTCTGATAGTTCGAAATTTTCAACTTGTAGGATTTCATTTTTCTTTAAAGTATGAAATACTTCCAAATTGGTATTTTCTTCTTGCTCTTTTTTTTCTTCTTTATTTTCCCCTGTTACTGTATCTGATTTTTTTTCTGTTTCTTGGTTTTTCTTTTCTGGTTTTAAAACATCTAAAAATCCTCTTTTGGTACATACTTTACCAGTTCCTAAAAATGTTTCATTTTCAATGTTTACCGTAACATTTATTTTGTTGTATTCTGCTGATGGATAAAATATGGCTAAAAATCTTCTTACAATTAGTTTGTAAACTTGTTTGTGTAGTTCATTTAAACTATTATAATTTTCAAATCCTTGCCCTGTTGGAATAATGGCATAGTGATCTGTTATTTTGCTGTCATTTACATATTTTGTTTTGATGAGATTGGTACTATATTTTTCTTCTATCATTTTTTTGATAAAACTTTGTATTTCTTCATCTTGAAAGTTTTTGGCTAACCCATTTAAATTTTTTCCAATTTCTTTTGCCACTGCTGTGGATAACACTCTGGCATCTGTTCTTGGGTAAGTTACTAACTTTTTTTCATATAGATTTTGTATGATTTCTAGTGTTTCATCTGGCTTTATTTTGAATTTTTTGGTACATTCATTTTGGATTTCTGCTAAATTAAATAAAAGTGGAGCATTTTCTTTTTGCTTGCTCTTTTTTAGGTCTGTTACTACCGCTTTTTTTCCTGCAAGTGATGTGATAAATTTTTTGGCTACTTCTTCTTTTTTAAAACCACTTTCGTTATATAATAATGGTGATTCGTAAAATGCGGATTTTTCATTTACTTTCCACTCTAAGTTAAATTTTCCTTTTTCATTAGCAAATGTTCCTATGATTTTATAGTATTTTGTTTTGACAAAGTTTCTGATTTCTCTTTCCCTTGAGACAATCATTCCTAAAACACAGGTCATAACTCGTCCTACTGATATGGCAAAATAGTCTTGATTTAGTGTTTTGGCTAAACGTCTTCCATAAATAATGGATAATAATCTGGAAAAATTGATTCCGATTAAGTAATCTTCTTTTGCTCTTAAGTAAGCACTATCTGATATGCTGTCATATTCTTTTTCGTCTTTTGCTTCTTTAATTCCTCTTAAGATTTCTTCTTCTGTTTGGGAATCAATCCATACTCTTTTTATTTTGGCATTGGGGTTTGGCTTTGCCATCATGAATACTAATCTTTGTATGTATTCTCCCTCACGCCCAGAGTCTCCTGCATTATAGATTTCTGTTACATCTTCTCTTTGTAGTAATTTTTGCACAATATCAAATTGATTTTTGACTTTTTCGATTACTTCGTATTTGTATTCTTTTGGCATAAATGGCAGTGTATCTAGTCTCCATTGTTTTAATTTTTCGTCGTATTTTTCTGGGTAACTCATGGTAACTAAGTGACCCACACACCATGTTATAATCCAACCATTTGCTTCAAAATAATTTCCTTTATTTTGTGTATTTACTTTTAATACTTTGGCAAATTCTCTTGCTACTGATGGTTTTTCTGTTATTAGTAATTTCATTTTAATTTTTCTTCCTTTTGAGTTGGGTTACATTTTACGTTTTCTATTTCTTCTTTTGATAGACCTGTGGCTTCCACTATTTTTTCAATTTCTATATTCATACTTAATAGTTTTTGTGCTATCTCTTGTTTTTCTTCTTTTTTTCCTTGTTTTAATCCTTCTTTTTTTCCTTGTTTTAATCCTTCTTCTTTTCCTTGTTTTAATCCTTCTTCCGTTCCTTTAGCTCTTGCTGTTGATAAAGCTGCATTTTCTTCTAATTTTGACATTAGCCTCAATTCTGCTAATCTTTTTACTTCTGCATCACCTGTTAAAACTTCATAATCTTTTACAGCTTCTTTTATTTCTCTACTTTCTTTTTTAGCCATTTCTAGTATGTCCCACCTTTCCATATCTATAAATGCTAACCATTGATTGACTTTTTCCTTCATGTTTGGTCTTTCTTTTCTAAATTTTTCTAATTCAATATAATAATATTTTACTAAATTATTTAATTCATAATCTTTATGATTTCTGGTTACTCTTACCGTTTCCGTTACATACTCTGGTAAATTAGTTAGTGTATAATCTAGTATTGCTATTACGATTACTTTATTTAATTCTTCATAATTTTCTTTTGGTTCTAGTTGTTCTACTATTTTTTTGCTAGCATAAAATGTAGTTCTTTTTTCTATATTTCTATTATCTCTGAGCTGCATCTCTACATTTATAATCTCTCCGTCTTCTAGTTCAACTTCTAAATCTAATATGCCATATTTCATTTCTTTGGATAGCTGTTCTAGTCTTGCATCATGCATGATTCTTTTAATTTTTATTTTTTCTCCTAGTATGGCACTTAGAAAACTTTTTAAATATTTTTCGTTTCTACTGAAAAAAGCTTTAAAAACAATATCGTCTTTCATGGTTAATTTGTTTTGCATATGTTACCTCCTATTATAATTGGTTTTAATTTGGATTTCAATAATTTTTCAGAAAAATTTGATTTAAATTTTGAATAAAATTTTACTTAATTTATAAATTAGTATATTAAATTGTACTATCTTTTTTGAATTTTGTCAACAAAAAAAATTCGACATTTTTCGACATTAAATTTAAAAATGCCGAAAGTTTGATTTTCTAATCACTTTCGGCATAAAATAACACAATTAATCTTGTGTATATGGTAATATAGCAATTGCTCTAGCTCTCTTGATAGCAATTGTAATATCTCTTTGATGTTTGCTACAAGCTCCTGTTGTTCTTCTAGGTAAGATTTTACCTTTATCATTTACAAATTTTTTCATAATATCTGCATTTTTATAATCTAATACAAAGTTTTTGTCACTACATAAAGGACATACTTTTTTTCTTTGTTTTTTAAATTTTGGATTATAATCTTCATCATAATTTTTATTATTTCTATTATGTTTTTTGTTATTCTTCTTATCTGCCATTTTTTTCTTTTCACCCCTATTCTTTTTAGTTAAAATGGTAAATCATCACTTGCTGATACTTCAAAATCTGATGTATCTCCCATTCCACCAGGCATTGTAGTTCCAAAAGTATTTTCAAAAGAGGTATTGGATGCATCCCCTTCTCTTTTGCTGTCTGCAAAATATGCTTCTTCTGCAACTACTTCTGTAATATAGTGTTTGGTTCCGTTTTGATCATCCCATGTTCTGGTTTGTAATCTTCCGATTATTCCTACTTGTTGACCTTTTTTAAAGTATTTGCTACAAAATTCTCCTAACTTACTCCAAGCAACAATATTGAAGAAATCTGCTTGTCTTTCTTCTCCTTGTCTTACAAATCTTCTGTTAACAGCTAGCGAAAATGATGCAACTAGTGTATTGTTTGTTTGTGTGTATCTTACTTCTGGGTCTCTTGTTAATCTTCCCATTAAAATTACTTTGTTCATTTTTTACCTTTCCTTTCTTTAAATAAAGGCCCCTTATCTTTATTTTTCTTTTCATTTTTTCTTGTTGTTTTGGATTTGAATGGTCAAACCATTAAACAATTTCTTATTTTTTTACAATGATGAATTTTAAAACTTCATCTGTAATTCTGTAATTTCTTTCTAGCTCTGCTATAGAATCTGGCTTTGCTTCGAAATTAAATAATAGGTAGAATCCTTCTTTGTTCTTTTTTACTTCATAAGCAAGTCTTTTTTTGCCCATGTTTTCTACAGATTCTACTTTTCCGTTTTCATTGATTAATCCTGTAAATTTACTCTCTAAAGTTTTGATTGCTTCATCGGTACAATTTGGATTAATAATGATAATACTTTCGTATTGATTCATTATTTTCTCCTCCTTTTGGCTATATAACCCGTAAATTTCTATTACGAGTAAGGGTTTGTTCTTAAAACATTGGTATTTTATCATAAAAATTTTGGTTTGACAAGTGATTTATGTAAATTTTCAAGGAATTTTCAGGAATTTTTCATAAAATAAAAAATTGACATATACTAAAATATGTGTTATTATAATAATGCAATTGCAATAAATGTTTCACAAGCAAACCAAAAAGACTAGATCTATCCGCCTAGTCTTTCTTTTTGCTAATCATCCAAATGTTTTACAATTAAGTAAATTACATAAAGTGCTATCAATTTTATAAATGGTTTCACAAAGCAAACCTCCTTTCTACCTTTAGGTGAAAGGCAATCATTAGTCTGATACGTCATACGATTTTTGTCAATAAAAAAATTTTATTAATATTTAATTTTAAACTTTTTAGTTTTGCTTGTATTTTATTAAATTTTATTATATAGTAATTATTATATAAATAGAATTGGGGTGATTAAATTGAATTCTATAAATTCCGTATTTTTCGATGCAGATAATACTATTGTAGACCACAAAGAATGTGAAAAATTAGCTTTAGTGCATCTTTTTAAAAATATAAAAATAGATTATAAAGAAGAATATCAAAACATTTTTAGACCCTTGGATCGACAATTGTGGGATAATGCTACCAAAGGCATAAGTAACATAAAAAGCGAAGAAATTCCAACCTACCGATTTAAAAAGTTTTTTGAAATAATTCATATAAATTATGATAATTATAGTAAAGCAAACTTTTTATTTTCGGAAGGCTTGGCAAATTCAGTAGCTTTACTCGAAAATTCAGAAGAGATTATGAAATATCTTTATGATAAAGGTTATCATCTCTATATTGTAACAAATGGTCTTGTTAAATTGCAAAAACCTCGCATCCTAAATAGCAGTATATCGAAATTTTTAAGTGATATCATTGTATCAGAAGAAGTTGGAAAGCCTAAGCCTAATCCAAAAATATTCCAAGTTTTAATGGATAGACATCATATAAAAGCAAGTGAAGCAATTATGATTGGAGATAGTTTATCTCAAGATATATTAGGAGCTAAAAATTGCAACATTAAAAACATATGGTATAATCCAGAAGGAATAGCTAATACTACCGGAATTATCCCAGATTATGAAATCAATAATCTTTTAGAGTTAAAAACATATTTATAAATATTAAAAAGACTAGGAAATCTGCAAACACTTTTCCTAGTCTTTTTTTGCTACTCCCTTAAATGTTTTATCCAAAGAGACTAATCTGATTACTCTCTTGCATCCCATCTAAAACACCAAATTCTCTTAATAAATCAATCGTCGAATCTCCTAGTTTTGCTCGAATTCGAATTTCATCGACTGACATAAATTCTTCTTCTTTTGCTGCCATATATAAACTTTCAGCAGCAATTGGTCCAAAGCCTGCTATGCTAGAAAATGGTGGTCTTATTCCATCTTCCTCTACTAAAAAGTTTTTATAATGAGATTGATACAAATCGATTGGTAAAAAGTTAATTCCTCTTTCATACATCTCTAATACCAATTCTAATACTGCATACATATCTTGCTCTTTTTTGGTAGCTGTATTTCCCTTCATATCGATTTCTTTCATTTTGTTTTTTACTCTTTCTTTTCCAAATATCATTGCACTAGCATCAAAGTTGTCAGCTGCTCTGATAGAGAAAAATGCACAATAATAGGCTTTTGGGATATGTACTTTAAACCACGCAATACGGAAGGCATTGGTTACATAAGCTGCTGCATGGGCTTTAGGGAACATGTATTTTATTTTTTCACAAGATTTGATATACCAATCTGGTACATCATGTTCTCTCATCATTTCTTGGTATTCTGGCCAATTTTTTTCTTTTCCGCCTGCTACTTTTCCTTTACGCACAGATTCCATAATTTTAAAGGATTTATTAGGGTCTAATCCTTTTTTAATAAGATAAATCATAATATCATCACGACAACAAATCGCTTCTTTTAAGGTGACAGTTCCATCTTTAATTAAATCTGCCGCATTATTTAGCCATACATCTGTTCCGTGGGATAATCCAGAAATTCTAATTAATTCATCAAATGTCGTTGGTTTGGTGTCAACTAGCATTCCTCTTACAAACTTGGTTCCAAATTCTGGTACACCAAAACTACCTACTTTGGAATTAATTTGTTCTGGTGTTACACCAAGTGCCTCTGTGGAAGAAAATAGTGACATGGTTGCTTTATCATCTAATGGTACTTTGGTTGGGTCAACACCTGTTAAATCTTGTAACATTCTAATAACCGTTGGATCATCGTGACCTAGTATATCTAGTTTTAGTAGGTTTTGGTCTATGGAGTGATAATCAAAATGTGTTGTAATAATATCAGAATCTGGGTCATCTGCTGGATGTTGTACTGGGGTAAATTCGTAGATTTCTCTTCCTTTTGGTACAACGATAATTCCACCTGGGTGTTGGCCAGTTGTTCTTTTAATTCCTGTACAACCAACCGATAAGCGTCCCATTTCTGCTGCACTTACTGGAATATTTCTTTCTTCAAAATATTTTTTAACATATCCAAATGCGGTTTTGTCGGCAACTGTTCCTACTGTTCCTGCTTTAAAAGTAGTTCCTTTTCCAAATATGACTTCTGTATATTTATGAGCTTTTGCTTGATATTCTCCAGAAAAGTTTAAGTCAATATCTGGCTCTTTGTCCCCATTAAATCCTAAAAAGGTTTCAAATGGGATATCCATTCCATCTTTGTCTAGTCTTGCTCCACATTTTGGACATTGTTTATCTGGTAAGTCAAATCCGTTTCCATAGCCATAGTCTGTAAAGTCGACATATTTACAGCTAGGGCATCTATAATGTGGGGGAAGTGAATTTACTTCTGTAATACCTGTCATATTGGCAACAAAGGAGGAACCAACCGAACCTCTTGAGCCTACTATATAGCCATCTTCATTAGATTTCCATACTAGTTTTTGGGCAATGATATACATAACGGAAAACCCGTTTTTAATAATGGAATCTAGCTCTTTATCAAGCCTTGTTTGTACTTGCTCTGGTAAATTTTCTCCATATAGTTTGTGAGCTTTATCATAAGCAATATCTTTTATAGTTTGCTCACATCCTGGTATATGAGGCGGGCATTTTTCTTGTGATATTGGCGAGATTTGTTCACACATATCTGCAATTTTGTTGGTATTGGTTACAACTACTTCATAGGCTTTTTCTTCTCCTAAATATTTAAATTCTTCTAGCATTTCGTTTGTGGTTCTTAAATATAATGGTGCTTGGTTGTCTGCATCTTTGTAACCTTGGCCTGCTTCTAGTATTCGACGATAGACTTCGTCTTGTGGATCCATAAAGTGAACATCACATGTTGCTACCACTAGTTTGTTTAGTTTTTCGCCTAAAGCTACTATTTTTCGGTTGATATCTTTTAAGGCTTCATGGTCTTTTACGATGCCATTTCTTACTAAAAATTCATTGTTTCCTAGTGGTTGAATTTCTAAGTAATCATAACTATTAGCTATTTCTTCTATTTCTTCATCTGATTTTCCCAGTTCAATCGCTTGGTATAGTTCTCCTGCTTCACATGCACTGCCTAATATTAGACCTTCTGAATATTGTTTGTATAAACTTTTTAAGATTCTTGGTTTTTTATAAAAATATTTTAAATGAGATAGAGAAACTAATTTGTATAAATTTCTTAATCCTACATAATTTTTGGCTAAAATAATGGCATGATATGGTTGTAATCTTTTATATTCTCCTGCTTTTGCTTTTTCATCTTCACATTTTAAAGCAATGTCGGAAACTTTAGTAGCTCCTCTTTCTTTTAAGGTTTTCATCATTTCTTTTAAAATTTTGACGGTTGTATCAACATCATCTAAAGCACGATGGGCTACTTCTACCTTGATTTTTAAGTATTCTGCAATTTTGCCTAGTTTGTGTTTTTTGAGTTCTGGGTATAGTTTTCTAGCTAATGGTAAGGTGTCGACATAGGTATAATCAAATTCATAGCCAAGCTCTTTGGCAACATTTTTTAAAAATCCAATATCAAATGTGGCATTATGGGCAACAAGTACACTTCCTTTTATGAATTCTAGCACTTTTGGAAATAATACATCAATAGTTGGGGCATCTTTTACCATGTCATCTGTGATATGGGTTACTTCTTGTACTCTTTCTGGAATTGGCTTTTCAGGATTTACAAATTCACAAAATTCTTCTACTACTTCTCCATTTTGGATTTTCATAATACCAATTTCAGTTATTTTTTCTGTTTTGGCAGAAAGTCCTGTCGTCTCTAGGTCTAAAACACAATAGGTAGTATCGATGTCTTGTCCTTTATCATTTACTACTACTGGCGAACCATCTGGCACTAGGTAGGCTTCTACTCCATAAATTACTTTCATATCTGGATTATCCATTCCTAGTAATTTATGTGCTTCTGGAAAGGCTTGTACGACTCCATGATCTGTTATGGCAATGGATTTCCAGCCCCATTTCATGGCTCTTTTGATTAGGTCTGTACAAGAAGTCATGGCATCCATCTGGCTCATTTGGGTATGCATATGAAGTTCTACTCTTTTGACTTCTGCTAGGTCTTGGCGCACTTGTTTTTTGATGCCTTCTGTTTCAATAATAACATTGGCTAAAATTTCCATTTCGTGTGTGAAATTGCTGATGCCTGATTTTCCCTCTAATTTTACTCCTTTGCTTGCTGCTAACCTTTTTACAATTTTGGCTTTTTCTTCTGGTTTAACAAATATTTTGCAAGAAATGGTACTAGAGCCATCATATACATTAAAAGAGATTAAGAATTTTCCACTTTTTAATTCTTTTTCTTCTATACTTCCACTTAAAATTTCCCCACTAATTGCTGCCATATCGTCTTCTGGCGAAATGTCTACTACTTTTATAATGTTGGTTCTTAAGTTTGGATTTCTGCCATAGATAACAGGTGTTTCTTCTTCCTCTCCTACTAAGATTGGCTCTGCATCTGGTGGAGGAGGCATAGGTGGCATGTCTTGCGTACTTCCAGTTGTCGCTTGCTGCTTTTCTTTTTCCTTTTTTTCTTTGTTTACTCTTTCCTCTGCAATTTGCTCTCCAATTGCCATGTGTTCTAATGCTTTTTCGATGGCTTGTTTTTGGGTAAATTCTCTTCTTTCTTGTAAGGCTTTTTTATCTTCTTCATTGATATTTTCGATAAATTCTACTTTATAATGAAAACCAAATAAATTGTTCATTACTCTTTCTAGTTCTCTATCTAGTTTTCTGGCACGTAAAAAGTCTGCCCCTTTGATTTTCATGCTTACGATTATCTTTTTGTCTGTTACTTCTATGGTGCTTTTTAGTAATATCATGGGTCTCATAAGAGGATATTTGTGTACCATATAGCAAATTAGATTTTCCCATTCTTTTTCTATTGGTTTTATCGTAACTTCTGGACTGTATTGTATTTTGATATCGATATTAGAAAATCCAAAACGCTCTTTTAGAAATTTTTCAAAATACCATAGTTCTTTAATTTCTAGGTAACTATCGCTTTCTAAATTGATTTCTAATAGATTGACTTTTTTGATTAAGTTTAAAGATTGTATTTTGGCTTCTTTTAGGATATTTTCTGTTTGGTAGTCACTAAATACTTCTTTGATTAATTTTACTTTTTGCATTTTTGTTATCACCTTTTGTTCTTTTTTACCTTATTTGTACGCTTGCTTATTTTTACACTATATAACTTTTTACACTAAAAAACAAGCGAACATTTTAATTTTTTTTAATTTTATTTGTTTCTACTCACTGTTATTGCCATTGCCAAGAAACTTTCAATAGATGTTACTACTTTTATTAAAAAAACAACACATCCTTGCTTAATAAGCAGCAATGTGTTGTTTTTTATTTTTATAATGTCCATTCATCTTCCGTCTCTTTTTTATTTTCTTCTTTTTCATGATTTGTCATTATTCCTCTTGCCGTAGCTACTCCCTGCTGATTTTCATCACCATCTCCTTGTTGTGATGTGACTTTCTTGAATTTTGTACCTGGCGGAAAAGCTCCTGGATAGGTTCTTGTGTTATTCTGATCAACTTCCACTTCTTCTAAACTAAAACAGTCCTTAAATGCTCCTATTTCTATATCTCTTATTTTTTGGGGTAATTTTATGTTTGGTAAAATTTTGTTACCGAAAAAAGCCTTTCTCTCAATTTTTCTAAGATTTGTTGGCAATGATACATCGGTAAGATTTATACATTCCGAAAATGCTTGCTCAGGAATTACTTCCAAATTAGATGGCATTTTTACTTTTTTTAACTGTTGGCAGGCAGCAAAACATTTTGCTCCAATAAAGTTCACACTTTCTGGTAATTCTACAAAATTTAAGTTACACTTGCTAAAAGCTCCTTCCCCAATTGATTTTAGCTGAGGCGAAAATGTTATGGTCTGTAACCCTGAATTGGAAAAAGCTTCTTTTTCGATTTTCTGGATTAAGGGTGGTAACTCAACAGTTGTTAATTGGTAGCACTTAGAAAAACTCCAAGCAGGTATTGTGGTTAATTGTGTATGTCTTAAATCAACTTCTTTCAGATTTTTGCAAAAGTAAAATGTGCTTTTACCAATCTCTTTTAAACTTTCTGGTAAATGTATTTCTTCTAATTTCTGACAACTACTAAATGCACTTGCTCCAATTCTTTCTAATCCTTCTGGTAAATATACTTCTTCTAATTCTCTACAATCTCTAAATGCATTTTCACCTATTTTCTTTACGGTTTCTGATAAATATGCCTTTTTTAAATTTCTAAGAGATTGAAACGATTCTGGTTTTATTTCTGTTATTCCTTCTGAAACACCTATGGCTATAATTTTATCTTTCCACATTTCAGCAATTTGAGGTTTGCCTTCTTTATTTAATTTAAATTTCTTTCGAAATTCAATATTTTTTCCTAAAAATGGAATCCTAATGATGCCTTGTATGGTACCATTTTTTCTTTGTAATGCTGTAATTAGTTTGTTTTCTTGGGAAATACTAATTGGCTTTGGGGCTTCTGGTATAGTAGACAAATTAAAGTTATTTTGGGCAGGCTCTATTTTAGCAGGAGCATAAAATTCTAAGTTTATATCTTCTTTTATTTCTATCCCAGAAATGGTAGACCAAAATTCTTTGTTATTAGCAATTTCTTCTATCGTTCCACTTGTATATAGTTGTTCTAAATCTAGCCTTTTAGTCGTTCCTGCTTCTAAGTTTTGTATTGTTTTTAATAATTCTTTTCTTAATCTTTTTCCATATTTTTCTTTCTGACAGAATTCTGCTACATTTTCTCTTAATAGGGCTTTATCTTTTTGAAGGCTTTTTAGTTGATACTCGAAAAATACATCAGAAAAAGCTTCTTCTATCCTATCAATTTCCGCTGGTGAAAAATACTTATCTTCCTTTTTTTCTTCTTCCCATTTTTTTCGTAATTTCTCTAATTTTTCTAAATCTATAAGAGACGATTTTTTTAAATCTTCTAATATGCTTTTATATAAGTTTATTTTATATTGTTTTTTGTTTTTATTTCCTGAAGTTTTTCTGTCATCTTTTGATAATGTTAATTTTGTTTGAGAATAATCTCTCTGACCTGTTTTTAAATATTGTTCAAATTCAAATTTTAAGTTTTCTATTTTTCTAACCAGTTCTCCATCTTCTATCCAACCTATATCTTTATCGTCAACATCTAGTTCATACATTTTCTGCTTTAGTGCTACAATTTCGTCTAAAAAATATTGGTACTGCCCATTATCTGAAAGAGCTATTGTTTCCACTTGCTCTTCTAATTGATTGATGTCTTTTAATGTTTCTTCCATCCCTTTATAATTCATAGTTTTCCCCCTTTTTTATTTATCTATCGTAAATATTCCTTTGTATTATATAATAATTTATGATTTCCTTCAATACTTTTTCTTTACAATTTATAATAATTCGTCATTTATTTTTATAAATATTTGTGATAAAATTATTTTTAGAAAAAGAGGTAATAACAAATGGAAGAAAGATACAAACATTTTAATCAATTTTTAAAAAATAAATTTGGAGAACGAACTTTAAAAATCTGTAAGGAATGTATTATAAAAATTGAAAAATTAGCACTTTTGTTTAAATAGCAAAACAAAAGTGCTAACAACTATTCTGACTTTAACAAAGTAATTTGTGCAACATATGATAGTATTTTACATCTCAATTACAATTTCATTTACCTTACCATCATCCACCAGTCGAATTTCTTTATTTTCAATTACTTCACCATTTAATATCACTTTCGTTACTCCCGTATTTTTCCCATTTAAATTATGAACTTTAATATGATAAATACTCCTTCCAAACTTATACCTCATACTAAATTCTTTCCAATCTTTTGGAATACAAGGCTCTATTTTTAAAACATTATTTTCAATCTGAAATCCTAAAATATGCTCTATTCCAGCTTGATAAAACCAGCTTGAAGACCCTGTATACCAAGTCCATCCGCCACGTCCTGCTAGGTTAGATGCCCCATAAATATCAGCTGCTACAACATAGGGCTCTACTTTATATTGGTTAGCTGCTTCTTTACTTCTAGCATGTTCAATTGGAGTAATCATACGATAAAATTCTCCCGCTTTTTCTCCAGAGCCTAACATAGCTTGTGCAATAACGACCCATAAACTAGCATGTGTGTATTGTCCTCCATTTTCTCTAACTCCTGGTAAATAAGATTTAATATATCCTGGTTCTAATTTACCATTGTAAAATGGTGGGTCTAAAAGTTTGATAATGCCATTTTCTTTATCCACTAAATGATTTTCCAAACTCTCCATCGAAATTTGTTTTTTATCCTCATCTCCTGCACCTGAGATAACAGACCAGCTTTGTGCAATACTATCAATTCTACATTCTTCATTTTCAATACTTCCTAAAATACTGCCATCATCCATATAAGCACGTCTAAACCATCTGCCATCCCATCCGGCTGTATTTAAGGCATATTTTAAGTCTTGTAATATTTTTTGATAATGATTTATTCTCTCGATTTCTCCTTTTTCTTTGATAAATGGTAAAAATCGTTTGATTACGATATATAAGAAAAAGCCTAACCATACACTTTCTCCTTTTCCACGATTTCCAACGGTGCTAAACCCATCGTTCCAATCACCTGTTCCAATTTTAGGAAGTCCATGTTCCCCAAAGTTTAATGCTTTTTCTATGGATTTGATACAATGTGCGTAAATCGGTTCTTGCAGGCTTCCTTCTTTGTATAAATCATATCTTTCTTCTTCTCCTTCTTTTAGTACTTCCCCTTGTAAATAAGGTGTTTTGATTTCTAAAATTTCCTTATCACCTGTTGCTTTTATATATTCTTCTGTGGTATATACTAGCCACAATAAATCATCTGAAAATCTAGTTCTAATTCCTCTTGACGTTTCTTCATGCCACCAATGTTCTACATCTCCTTCGACAAATTGATGTTTCGAATGTTTGATAATTTGCTCTTTTACCATTTCTGGAGCAATATATTTTAAGCATAATGTATCTTGTAATTGGTCTCGAAAGCCATAGGCTCCACCAGATTGATAAAATCCCGTTCTTCCATAAAGTCTACTGGCTATGGTTTGATATAAAGCCCAACCATTTAGCATAATATTAATGGATTCAATTGGCGTATAAACTTGAAGCCTTTCTAACTTTTCTTTCCAATTTCTTTTTACTGCTTCTAACTCTTGCCTACAATTCGAAACTTTACTATATTTGTAGGAAATATTTTTTCCGTCAATGATATTATCACAAGCTCCTAAATTCAATACAATTTCTTTGGAAGACATACTGTCAATTTCTACCTCAATTTGTATACAAGCACAGATTCCTCCTCCAAAGCCAGTACTATTGTTTAGTCTTACTTTTTTTAGTCCATCTGGATTGGAAATGCCACCTTTTCCCAAAAAGAATTTTTTGTCACCAGTAAAGCTTTTGATTTTTTCACTACTAGATAGATATACTTTATTTCTAAAATCTGCTTCATATAAATTGTCTAATAGCACCATATTAGAATTATCATCATAACTTACCTTAATACAACCATCTGATTTTATTTCATCTTCTCCTAATACTGGTTTTATATAATAAACAATTTTCAACCTTTTTTTCTCAAGGGTCTTATTATTTAATTTTAAAATATTTATTTTTAATGAATCTTCATTTGGTACAAATACTTCTAATTCTTGCAAAATTCCTAAACATTCATGCATATATTTGGCAAAACCAAAACCATAAATGATACTATAATCATTTTCATCTGGCATTGGATTTAAACCAAGTGACCATTTTTTGCCAGTTTTTAAGTCTTCCATATAAATTACTTCTGATGGAATATCTAAAAAAGCTCCATTTGACCAACTGGAAATTCGATTTAATCTACTATTTTTATACCAAGTATAGCCTCCCATATTTTCGGTAACAAGTGTTCCAAAATGGGGATTTGCTAAAATATGGCTCCATACCGTTGGCAATCGATTTTGTTTATTTACTTTGATTCGGTATTCTTTTCCATCTGGCGAAAAAGCACCATAGCCATTGTAGTATTTAAGATTTTCATTTTTTAATAGGTCAATTTGTGCTTGAAAATTATCTTCTTCTTGACTTTCTTCAAAATACTCTTCTGGTATATTTTGTATGCCAGCCAAATATTCTTCTTCTAAATCATAAATTCGATGTTTTAAATCACCCAAATGAGTATCAATTGTAAAGCTAGATACAAAAGTTAGTAGATCTATATCTTTTTTGGGAAGCTCATTTTTAGAAAGGACAAAAATCCCTCCTTTGCTATTTTTCATATAAGCTAAATGCCTATCTAAAATTTGAGATTCGATTTCTTCTCTTACATAGTTTTCATAGCTGTGTTTTTCTTCATCTAAAAAGACTAAATCAATTTTGATATTTTTACTTCTAAAAAATTCATACATTTTTAATACTTGTTTAATCACATAAACATCGTTACTGTCTCTTATTTTTATTAATAGGATAACACTATCTCCTGATATTCCATATTTCCATAAATCACTTTGGCTAAAATTTGTTATATTTAATTTTTTCATTTGCCTTGTTCTTAGTGGATTATCAAAAATGATATAACCTAACACTTTTTGGTATAAATTCATCTCAGTTGCTTTAACATCTAAATACCTACTTTCCGCTTCTGCTTTTGCTTTTACAATTTCAAATACTCTTTTTACATTTTCTAAATTTTGATATTTGTTTAAATTTTGAATAGCAGTTTCTTGGTTTGGACTTACCGAAAGAAGTAAACTAACCATTCCCTTTTGTCCAACATCTAATTTAATCGTTTTTCGAAAAGCTACCATTGGGTCTGTGACTAACCCTATTTTTTTCGAAAATGGCCACGATTTTTCTACTGCCAAAGGGATATTGAAATTTCCTCTGGTATCTAATTTTTCTTTGTCTATTTCAAATTCATGATCTACAATGGTTTCACAATCTGTTAAAAAGGCAGTTTCTAAAAAAATTTCTTCTTCTTCCTTACTTCTTTTTTTACGTTTTACTTCTAATCGATTATGCTCATAATCATAATCAAAAATTAAAAATAAATTATTAAAAGCAGGATGTGCATAATCTTGCTCTTTTTTCGAAAGAATGGGTTCAAACATTCCTGTAATTTCTAAAGTTTGTTCCCTTTTTCCCACATTTTCGATTTCTAAACATCTTATCTCTACTGGTTCTTCTGGGTCTATGGTAATTTTCAAATTCGTTTTTACAGATTTGAAATTTTTTTCAAATGCCATTTGGTCTGGCATAAAGGAAACCCAACTTCCTTCTTCTCCTACTACCATTACATCTTGTGTTTCTATATTTTTAACATAGAAAAAGATACCTTGACTATCATTTGCTGTTTTTTTAAATCGATTGATATAAATATCATTTAATTTGCTAAATCCCTGTAATTTTTGGTTAACTGCAATGGTATAGGCTCCATTGGATATGACATTTGACCTGATTAATCTTTCATCTACTTGTTTATAAGTTACAATCGAATAATTTTGATCATCTTGGTATTTTTGTCTTTCTGGCTTTTCTTTTTCTTCTTTTGCTACAATAAAGGTATCTGGCATTCTTTCTTGTAATAAAATCGATACTGCCTCTACTTCTGGATTTTGCATAAAACGTTTTTGAAAAATATTGTTACTCAGTAAATTATTTATCGAAAGCAAGATTAAAGCCTGATGGTGTGCCATATAAGTTTTGACTACATTGGATATTTCATTTTGGCGTAATCTTTGTGGTGAAAAATCTAAACTTTCATAAAAACCATATTTGTCATACATTCCATATTTTTCTAATTCTTTTAAATTTTGAATGACTTCTTTTGGTTTATCGGTTATGGCTAAACTACTGGCATAACTAGCAATAACAATTTCATCTGCTAAACCTCTTT
Organism: uncultured Clostridia bacterium; assembly: GCA_944390615.1. GTDB lineage: Bacteria > Bacillota > Clostridia > TANB77 > CAG-508 > CAG-269. Next base: position 17,261 of record CALXRJ010000150.1, read on the forward strand.
TTAGTCCTAGCCAAGGAATTCCAAATGCTTTATATTGATAATTAGAATGTAAATCTTTTACATTAAAGGCTGACTCTGAAATACCCCAAGGTACCTCTAAAGCTTTTGCATACTGTATTTGGCACATTTCAGCAAATTGGATGGATTCATCCATTAAACTTCCTTTGTATCTTGGAATATTGATATTTGGCATTAAATATTCAAAAGCAGTCCCAGACCAAGAAATTAATCCTTTTTTCTGATTTACCACGGTAAGCGTTCTGCTTAAACTATTCCAATGTTTAACTTCTACATCTCGTTTGATAATAGCAACCAAGCTTGCTTGTCTTGCCTCTGATGCTAGTAAATCATAGTAAGAATCGGTTAATTTATTTTCTTCGATATTAAAACCTATGGAAAATAGTCTATGGTCTTTACTATATAATTTTGAAAAATCTGTCTGTTCAATCATGATTTTTATATCTTGGATAAATGGTTTTAACTCTTCTTGGTTTTGTTCTTCTAAAAAAGCTTTTACCACATACAAATACCCTACAAAATTTCCACTATCTACTGTGGAAATATATCTGGGAATTAATGGCTCTTTGGTTTTAATGTTATACCAATTATATAAATGTCCATGCCATTTTGGTAGCTGTTTTATGGTATTTAGTATATTTTTCAATAGTTCTATCCCCTGTTTTAAATCGATATACCTAAGGTCTACCCCAGCTATTACTGCCATGAAAGATAGTCCTATATTGGTAGAAGAAGTGCGGTCTACATATAGATTTTTTCGATCTTCTTGATAATTATCTGGCATTAAATAATGATTTTCTTCTGTTAAATTGTCAAAAAAGAATTGAAACGTTTTTTGTCCAACCTCTTTGATATATTGGATTTCTTCTGAATTTAGCTTGTCTTTCGGATTTTTTTCTATCATTTCTTTACTAATCAGCCACATAAAACTTGGTGCTAATATCCAAAGGATTCCAGTAAATATTCCTACTATATTTTTGGTAGCCAAAAAGTAAAGTAAGCAAATCATACCAAAAATGACATTAAATAACATGGTGCGATAATAACTGATAAAATCTCCTTTTTGGCTTTTTTCTGCTTCTTCTGATGTCATCCACTCTAACCTATGTTTTTTAGTAACTAACATACGATATAAAGTTTTACTAATTGCCTTAAAACTAATCCATGCCTTATAGGGTAAACAACTAAATGTTAAAAATCCTCGATAAATTGCACCTTTTACCCCTGAAGCTTTTGGGGTAAATGTATTTTGTTTTTGTTCTCCTTCTTTTTTAAAAATAATAACATTTAAAATTTCTAAAAGAAATGGCAATATACTAATGATAATTAGCAATGTAATAGGAACTATTATGGAGGCGTGATAAATATTGCCTAAAAGTAAAAAGTAGATACCTGTGATAAGAATAGCTATTTCTAGTAAACTTCTTCTTAAATTATCTCCTATTTTATATTTAGATAGTAAGTTTAATTTCTTATTTTTAAGCCAAGGGGTAATTTGCCAATCTCCTCGAATCCACCTAGAAAGTCTTGCCATAAAACTTAAATATTGACAAGGGTAACCATCCATAATTAAAATATCGGTTGCTAGCCCACACCTTAAATAACTTCCTTCTAGTAAATCATGGCTTAAAACCGTATTTTCTGGAATTTCATTTTTTAATATTTTAGAATATAAACTTAAATCAAAAATGCCTTTTCCTGTAAAGATTCCCTCTCCAAAATTGTCTTGGTATGTGTCTGAAATCGCATTGGAATAAGAATCGACTCCTCCGCTTCCAGCAAATATTTGGGTAAATAAACTTTTATAACTAATATCTAAATTAACACCTACTCTTGGTTGAATTAGTCCATAACCATGGATTACTTTTCCCTCTTGTATTTCTGGCTTATTTAGAATATGTGCCATGGTTCCTACTAATTCAAAAGCAGTATTTAAACTTAAGTCTGTATCACTATCTAATGTTATAATATATTTAATTTTAGGTAACTTGTTTTGATATTCTTCTATGGTATTTACATTAAATTTTTCGTCTGCCTCTTGCTTTCCCATATTGCCTAATAAAAATTCTGTAAAATCAGTTAAAGCTCCTCTTTTTCTTTCCCAACCCAAGTAAGAACCTTCCCCTTCATTCCATTTTCTTTTTCGATAAATAAAGTGAAAGGTCGGAAATGTATAATTTTTATATTTGTCGTTTAATTTCTTAGCTTCTTCTAATCCTATTTTTACCATTTCTCGATCATAAGGTTCCTCTTGTTTACTGCTTTCTTTGCAATCTCCGAGTAAACAAAAATAAAGATTTTTAGAAAGATTGGCCAAGTAATCTACTTCTAGTTTTCGAAACATCTCAATTACTTTTTCTTTGGAACTAAGGATGGTTGGAATAATCACAAAAGTTGCTGCATCTTCTGGAATTCCCTGATAAAAATCAAGTTTTGGAATTTGTTTTGGTTTTACGATTTTGCTTAAAATATATTGAATTACTTGGATAACAAGTTCCGAAATAGGAATTAGCAAAAGTAAAAATGAAATTATCTTTATCCACAAATTTTCCGCTTTTTGTGGATAGTACATAGCTATACTACCAGAAAGTAGAATGGTAAACAAGAAAATACACCCAAGATATAGTTTTACTTTTTTCTTTGGGCTTATTACTTTGTTTTCACGATATTGTAGTTTTTCATATAAAAGATTTATATTTTCTCCATTTAAGTAATAACCAATATGAGTTTGTTTTTCCGTTTGGTTATTTTCTTTTGCTTTTTTCGCTAATTCTAACAATTTTTTAGCAATATACATTTCTGATATTTTGGTTTTTTTAGAAATTTCTTTGATTTTATTTCTGTAATCTTCTTTGGTTTTGTAATCCATTTTGTCATATACCTCAGCTGGGTCTGCTCTTAAAATCTCTTCTACTCCATTTATTTTTTCAAATATTTCTAAAAAATTGATTCTTTGTAATTTTTTAATAGAAGTAATACAATTTCCGATAGATATTTTTTTGACTGCTATATCAAAATGTTCTCTTTTAATAATTTCAGAAACATTGGAACCTGTTTTTTCCACCTCTTCTTCCAAAACTTTTAAAAAACTTTCTGTCTTTTTTCCATATTTTTTTAATTTATAGGACATATATTCTACAAAAGGATATTTTAAATCATAAGATTTGATTTTTAAGGTTTTCGATGTTTTCAAATTTTCATATTTTTGTTCTTGTTTTGGTGTATGGTCAATTAATCTTTCTACAATTGATTCTACTTTAAATTTTTCCATTTGTGATACATAGATTGCTTCTGCCATTTGTCTAATATTTTCGATGATAGCAATTTGCATAAATACGCCTATGTTCCAGATTTCGTCCATATTTAAATTCTTTTTCGTTTGATAAGCTTCTATACTTTCTTTTAATATCTCTTTGCTGATTTTATTATCTGTATAATTTACAATTTCAGAAGCTAATACATAAATACGGGCAAACCCTTGCTGTTTTCCGTTGGCAATTCCTACAAAATTGGTATATTTTTTTAAAGTCATTTCTTTTTCGATGGATTTGGTTATTTCTTCTATGGCATAAAAATTATCTAAAAGCCACTCCCCTGCTGGATGGATGGAAATTTTTAATTTGATGTGTTCATTTAGCATATGATAGACTTCTTTGATTACCATATAATTTTCTAACAGCCTTGGGATGGGATAGGTTTCTTTTTCGGATTTACTTTTAATATTGTGAGTACTAGCAACTTTTTCTAAGTGATGATAGAGTTCTTGTTTATTTAATAGGGCTCCTTCTATATTTAATATTCTTAAATTTTTCATAAAATAATTCCCCTTATTTGCAATTTTGTTTATTGTTTGCAAATAAGGGGAATTTTATACATTTTAATAATTTTCAGCTTTTATCTCAAAAAATGCTTGAGGATGGCTACATACTGGGCAAACTTCTGGTGCTTTTGTTCCTACAACGATGTGTCCACAGTTTCTACATTTCCAGATTTTAACTTCTCCTGCTTCAAATACTTTTCCATCTTTTACATTTTCTAATAATTTTAAGTATCTTTCTTCATGTTCTTTTTCTATTTTTGCTACTCCTTCAAATAGGAAAGCAATTCTATCAAAACCTTCTTCTTTTGCTGTTTTAGCAAATTCAGCATACATATCTGTCCATTCGTAGTTTTCGCCATCAGCTGCTGCTTTTAGGTTTTCTGCTGTATTTCCGATTCCTCCTAATTCTTTGAACCACATTTTTGCGTGTTCTTTTTCGTTTTGTGCTGTTTCTTCAAAGATAGCTGCGATTTGTTCATATCCTTCTTTTCTTGCTACACTTGCAAAATAGGTATATTTATTTCTTGCTTGTGATTCTCCTGCAAATGCTGCCATTAAATTTGCTTCTGTTTTTGATCCTTTTAATTCCATACTGTTTCCTCCTTATATTTTTTATTTTGTTTTGAACATTATACCATATTTTTAAGAATTTTCAAGTTTTTTTGGATTTTTTATTGACATCTTTTGGGTCTTTTAGTAAAATTTTTGTTTGTAGAAGGAGAAACGTTATGGAACATTGGAGTGTGGAAGATTATAAAAATTATACCGATAAAAAAAGTACCAAAAAAGCAAAATACAGGTCTTATAAAACTTCTGTAGATGGTCATACTTTTGATAGTTTGAAAGAAGCTAATTTTTACCAAGAATTAAAACTTAGTTTACAAGGGAAAGATATTAAAGGCTTTTGTTTGCAACCTACTTTTATTTTGGCTCCTGGACTAAAATATAAAGCGGATTTTATTGTGTTTAATAATGATGGTACTTATGATATTATTGATGTAAAAGGCTATAAAACGAAAGAATATATTGCTAAGAAAAAAGTTTTTGAAGATAAATTTAATTTGAAATTGACAGAAATTGAGTAAATTTTCAAAATTTTTTATTAGATTTTATAGAGCTAGCTTATTTCGATAAGTTTTCACAAAAATGAACTAAATAAAAAATAAAGTTATAATTTACTCTCTCAATTGCAAACATTTTCGTTTTCTTATGAAACGAAATGTACTTAAGAGCAAGAGTAAATTATAACTGTAAATCAATTATTAATTAATGTGCTATTTTGATATAATTTGTTTGGATCAATATCTTCGCCGTTTGGCCATTCTAATGTAACTCCTGCATTTTTTACTAGTCTAAAATATCCGATATTATTCAATTTTTCAAAATACTTATGTTTCAATTCTTTTTTCATATCAAAAATTTTTTTCTCCCCATTTGCATAAATTATTTTTAATACGTAATTATCTAAAACTTCTACATCTTTTATTCTTGGTGGTATCATAAAAATCCTCCTTAAATCAAAGGGTTTATTTTAAATACTTCTCCATCATTTTGAGATATTGTCCATAAAGCTTTTAATTCTTCCTGATGAATTTCCATCCAAGCTATGACTAGTTTTTGTTGCTTAAGAGGCAATTTTCCTTCTAATAATTCTATATCTCTAATTGAAAATACAGCATCATATTCGTTATACTGAACATGTATATGTTCTAAATAATGTTTCTCTGTATCATTAAAATAAATCCTTATAATTATTCCGTAAAATTGTGATATAATCGGCATTTGTCACCTCCTTAATTATAGCACACTAGAGATTGTAAAAACAATAATAAAATAAAATTTTTTGAATTTAATTTTACATTGAAATAAACTTTAATGATTTACATAAATTATTTTACTATATCAACATTCATTTGTCAATAAAAATTAAAACTAAAAGTGTTATTGACATATTTCCTTTTTTCCTATATATTGATAAAAAGTAAACACGAGGTGATATTATTGAAAAAAAAACTATCCCTAAACAAAGAACTATTTATCAAAATTGTAGTAATTCTTTTCATTATTTTAATGTGTGTTTTAGTATTTATTAAAATAAGAACTGACAATAATCCTACGAAAATTCAAGAAGAACAAAGAGCTTTACTTTTTAACACCATTGATAAAAATGCCAATGTAAATGTTACCAAATATACGGTATATGGTACACATTTTAATATAGAAGGAACCCTAGATATTGTAGAAATTTCTGGCATTAAAATTAGTAATGTAGATTTGATTGTAAAAAATTTAAATGGAGATGAAATCAGTATAAATTCAGATTTTAATTATTCTGATAATACCATTTCTTTTTCAACTTTTAGTGAAATAAATCGTGGTATTGATTTAGAAAGTTTAGAAATAAATGACTATTATCTTTTGCTAAAAGTAACTTATTCCAATAGTGACATTAATTATTATTCTTTCGTAAATGGTTCCGAATATGGCAATATTACTTATTATACCCTTACCAAAAATAATAGTAATCATAAAATAGATATTTCTTTTAACCAATATCATGATATTCCTTATCTTTCTATTCATGTAGAACAAGCAAATGGACTTCCAGAAGATGTTTATGATATTGCCATAGACCCTGGACATGGTGGTTTAGATGCTGGTGCCACATCTGGTGACTATACAGAAGCAGGATTGGTTTTAGATTGTGCTTTAACTCTAAAATCAAAATTAGAAGATTTAGGTTTAAAAGTTTTACTATCACGTGATGAAACATCTCCTGCCAATGAAAATACAGCTTATACTATGTATGATGAAAATGGAAGAGTAAATCTTTTAAATAAGTCTCATGCCAAACTTTTGATATCCCTTCATCTAAATAGCGAAATTTATAATAAAGATGAAGGAGGAGTTGAAGTATATGCTCCGAATGATTGTAATCTTGATTTTGCATCCTTACTTGCTAAAAATATCGTAGAAAAGGCAAACACCTATTATTCAGAGCTTAGTAGTTTTAAAGAACTTGACCGGCGTTTATGTTCGTAATTTTACCAATGCAGATATCTTAGCTTTTAAAACAAGAGCTAATCGAGATGGTTATGAGCCATATAACATAACTACTTCTACTCCTTATCTTTATATCATTCGCGAAGCTGGTGGAATATCTACCAATGCTTTTGTAGATGGAAGAAATACAGATTATGGAACAAACCAATATTATAATTCTAATATTGGAATAGAGACTTATTTAATAGAACTTGGCTATATGTCAGTTGATAAAGATTTAACTAATCTTGTACAAAATTCGGATAACTATATGGAAGCAATTGCAGAAAGCATTCGTTCTTTCTATTTGTGATAAAAAATTTGATTTCATTTTATGCTATTACTTAAAAATAGCTATTTAAAAGTAAAACTGGAAAAGAGAAATATACTCTTTTCCAGTTTATATTTTTCTAATTCTTTTTTGCAATTCATTAAAAATTTTCTCATTAGTTGCTAGCTGTGCTTCTCCTATCATTTTTAAGATTTCTTTTCTACTTTTTGTTGATAAACTTCGATTAGAAAATTCTCTATGGGGTACTGGTTTTTCAAACCATCTTGGCATTTTAAAAAGTTCTGCTTGCTTGCTATTTTTAAATTCTACTTCTGCAATCACTAAACCTTTCATCCAACCATCAAAAATATCAACTTCAGCCTTTAAATCATGTCCAATTGGAACAATACATCTATATTTTTCTATTATTTTACTATCTTTAAATGGTTGTAATTTGTTAAAGCCATTCTCTGTAATTTGCTTTTCTAACTCATAAATGGAATATTTTTGATTTTTCTCTCCTCTTGCCTTAATGTTATGGGTGAAAATTTTTTCTTGTGTAAATAAATCAATACTTCTTCTTACTCTAATACTGCATACCATATCTTTAAAAATATGTTTTTGGGCAATTTGTTTGATACTTTCTATTTCTTTTGGTAAATATTTTATTGTAAATTTTCTTTCAATTTCTGTTGGTGGCATTATCTTTCTCCTTTTTATTCATACCATTCAAATTCATAATCTGAAATTTTTACAATATCTCCTTCTTGAATTCCTTCTTTTTTTAAAGCTGCCTCTACACCTAAATTTACTAAATTTTTGTGTAAATAATACATGGATTCATTATCATCAATATTAATTCTTCTTATTAATCTTTCAACAGCTTCACCTTTTACTTCAAATTCATTTTGATTATGCATAATGGTAAATTCTTCTTTATCTTCTAATGTGTAGACCATTTTTTCTTCTGTTTCGTAAAGTTCTTCTCTTGGTAATGTTTTTAATATTTTTGAAACATAATTTAAAAGTTCTTCTACACCCTCTCCTGTACTACTAGAAATTTTAAATAATTCCATTTTGTTTTCTTTTGCTATATTTTGTAGTTCTTGATACAATTCCAAATTTGCCACATCTGCTTTGGTGGCAACTAAAATTTGTTTTCTTTTAGCTAGTTTTTCACTATAATTTTTTAGCTCTTCTTGGATAATCCTAAAATCGTCTTTTGGATTTCTTCCTTCCATTCCTGATATATCAATTAAATGTAATAATAGCCTGGTTCTTTCAATATGACGTAAAAATTGTAAACCAAGACCTACTCCTTTACTTGCTCCTTCTATAATTCCTGGAATATCTGCTATGACAAAACTCGATCCATCTTTTGCTTTTACTACTCCTAAATTTGGCTCTAAAGTGGTAAATTGGTAATTTGCAATTTTAGGTCTGGCATCTGTAACTGTACTTAAAAAGGTAGATTTTCCCACATTAGGAAAACCTAAAAGGCCTACATCTGCTAATAGTTTTAATTCTAAAATGATTTCTTTTTCTTGTCCAGGCTCACCATCTTCTGAAAATCTTGGCGCTTGTCTGGTAGAGGTTGCAAAATGTTGATTTCCTTTTCCTCCTTTTCCTCCTTTTAAGATACATTCTACTTGATCTGGGTGGGATAGGTCTGCTATGATTTTTCCTGTTTCTGCATCTTTTACAATAGTCCCAATTGGTACACCAATATAGATGTCTTCCCCTGATTTTCCGGTACATTTTCCGCCACTTCCGTTTTCTCCATTTGTGGCTTTGTATTTTTTGTTATATCGAAAATCAATTAGTGTATTTTTATCTTTATCTACTTTAAAATATACATCTCCACCTTTTCCGCCATCTCCACCATCAGGTCCGACCAGCTGCTACATATTTTTCTCTTCGGAAAGATATTGCTCCATTTCCACCGTTTCCGGATTTGATTATGATTTTTGTGTAATCTGTAAACATATTGATCTCCTTTTTGATTATTTTTCTCTGTTTTTTACAATCTATTCTAGTTTTCCTATCTTTTACAAGATTATCTTCTAGGTCATTCTTACAAAACCTTTACTATCTATTCTGGTTTTGCTATCCTATTTAGTAAATTTATTTCATCACCTAATCTTTCATCCTGCTTTTTGGCTTCTTCTAATAATAATTTTCTAATTTTTATTAAATCCTCTTTCTCTATATCAGATAATGCAATTGTTTGATCTTTTATCCTATGATATAATTCAAAAATTCTATTTTTTTCATCGATTCGATTATCTGTTTTGAGAATGTTTAGTTCTGTTATATTATGATCTAATTTATCTTTTTTAAGTGCTATTTCTGAGTGTAAGATAGCGATTATTTTTTGGGATTGTTCTTCTGTCAAATCTTTTAAATTATATTGACCATTTTTTATTTTTTGATAAATTTCAAAAAATTCTTTTTTCTCGCTTTGCCCCTTTACTATAGCCTCTTTCTGATTGACTTCTAGTTCTTCTGTTTCTTCTATTGGTTTCGTATCTTTTACTTCTTCTAATTTTTTCATTTTATTTTTAAGAAATATTTTGAAAAAAAACGCTTTTATCTTTTTTACTAAATTCCCCATTTGTTTTCCATTCCTTTCTCTTAAGGCATCTTATTGATGTGTATTGGTTTCTTTTTGGAATCTGTTTACAGTTTACCTTTTGTGTTTTATTTTTGCATTAATCCTTCAATTTTTTTCATTTTTGCATTTATTTCCTGATTTTTTCTTTTTTTATCTTTTTCCATTATCGTTTGCTTGGAAGTTAGAGCTAACATTTTGTCTAAATCCTTTAACTCATCTAATAATTCTGTTATTTCAGATAAATATTGTTCACTTTGGGATTTCTTACTTTTTTCTTCTTTTCTTAAATATGTCTTAGCCTTTGATATAACTTGTCCTTGTTTTTTACTATTTGTGTCCATACTTTCTATGGAAATACCATCTACTATCTGGATAGGATCTTTGGCTATATTATCATAAAGTTCTGCCTTTTCGACAAATTCATCAAAATCCAAATAATCTTTCAGGCGTACCCTTTTTCTTGTTGGATGCCTTAATTTTCTTAATGCTTTTGCTTCTATCTGGCGAGTTCTTTCGCTTGAAAGGTTGTTTTTTTCTCCGAACCTCTTTTAATGTTATTTCTTTTGCATCTTTTAATCCATATCTTAATTCTAAAATTCTTTTTTCTCGTGGTGTTAGTGTAGCTAAATTAGT
>CALXRJ010000151.1 GCA_944390615.1 uncultured Clostridia bacterium
GCAAACAGCTGAAGATAGAGCAATGATAGAAACTTATAATAAAAAGGTTAATTTTATTGATTTTTCTGGTTTAGACAAAATAATTAATGAAATACAACAACACTAAGAACTGAGTCTTAATGGTAGGAACCAAAAAGACCCGGTTCTTTTGGCTCATACTAAAATATGATAAACCAAATTAGTCACCATACAAATTAAAATTCCACAAACTGTTGGCAAAATAAAACTAAGCACCGTCCACTTAAAACTCCCAGTTTCCTTTTTAATAGAAAGAAGAGTAGTCGTACAAGGAAAATGTAGAACTGTAAAAATCATAACATTAACAGCAGTAATTATCGTCCAATTATGACTCATTAAAATTTCACCAATCGTAGCATAATCAGAAATATTAGTAAGAGAAGAACCACCCAAATAGCACATAAGAATAATCGGAAGAACAATTTCATTTGCAGGCATACCAAAAATAAAAGCAGTTAAAATATAACCATCTAATCCCATAAGACTAGCAAATGGGTCTAAGAAATTAGCAATTAAACTCAAAATAGAAGTACCATGAATACCAATATTGGCAAAAAGCCAAATAACTAGGCCAGCAGGGGCGGCTACTTGGATAGCTCTTAGCAAAACAAAAATAGTTCGATCCAAAATGGAACGTACCATAATTTTTCCAATTTGAGGCTTTCGGTAAGGAGGTAGTTCTAATAGAAAAGAAGAAGGAACTCCTTTTAAGATTGTTTTGGAAAATATTTTCGAAACAAATAAGGTAAGCACAATACCAAGAAGAATAACGCCAATCACAACAGCAGTAGAGACAAGGGAGGCAGTAATTCCTGAAAAGTGACAGGCTATAAAAATACTAGCAATAGCAATTAAGAAAGGATATCTTCCATTACAAGGCACAAAATTATTGGTAACAGTTGCGATAATTCTCTCTCGTGGAGATTCTATGATTCTCGTGCCAACAACTCCAGCAGCATTACAGCCAAACCCCATACACATGGTAATCATTTGTTTTCCGTTTGTGAAAGCTTTACTAAAAAATCCATCCATATTAAAAGCCAGACGAGGCAAAAAGCCTAAATCTTCTAAAAAAGTAAATAAAGGAAAAAATATTGCCATAGGCGGTAGCATCACAGAAATAATCCAAGTTACAGTTTGAAATACCCCTAAAACTAGCATATTTTTAAGCCACTCTGGTGAATGGATAAAATCAAAAAATAATAATAATTTTGACTGAAGATAAGAGAAAAAGTTAAACAAAATTTCAGAAGGATAATTACTTCCCACAATGGTAAGCCAAAAGATTACCCCTAAAAATAGAATCATAATGGGAATACCAAATTTTTTAGAAGTTAAAATTTTATCCATTCTCGTGTCAAAATTACTGTAATTATTTTTTTGATAATGGCATACATTTCGACAAATCATAGCAGATTGATTGACAATTTCGGTTACAATTTCATCTTTAAAATTGGCTTTATGTATATTGTTTTTTTCTAAGATTTCAAAACTTTCCTTTAATTTATCTTGTAAAGAAGAAAAGGAGGAAAATCGAAATTTAAAATTTTTTTCGATAGTTTTTAAAATTTCTTGGGAATCATCTAGCAATTTGATACAAACAAAACGTCTAAGAAAAGCAGGAATATTTTGAATTTTTTCTATTTCTGGCATTAGATTTTGGATAGCTTTTTCAATCACATCAGAATATGTCAAAAACAAAAAATCAGTATTCTGCATAGTATCTGGAGCAGAATGATGGACAATAGCCTCTAAAAGCTTATTTAAAGTTTTCTTTTTTCTAGCTGTTGTTCCAACTACTTTGCAACCTAATAAATTTTCTAATTGCTTTAAATCGATTTGAATTCCTTTTTTCTTAGCTTCATCCAGTAAATTCACACAAACAATCACATTTGGGGTAATTTCCTTAATTTGAAAAACTAAATTTAAATTTCTTTCCAAACAAGTGGCATCCACTACAACCACCGTACAATCTGGCATACCAAAACAGATATAATTTCTTGCGATTTCTTCTTCCTCTGAATTAGACATAATAGAATAAGTTCCGGGAATATCCACAAACAATAATTTAGAATTTTTATATTCACAGATACCAGAAGCATTACTAACAGTTTTACCAGGCCAATTTCCAGTATGTTGATGCATGCCAGTTAAATTATTGAAAATAGTTGATTTTCCAACATTTGGATTTCCTGCAAGAGCAATCGTGTAATGACAAGATTTCTTTAATTTTTCAAAATCTTCATTTAGTAAAATATTTCCGGTAGATTTGGATGTAAGTCCCATAGATTATCTCCTTCCATTTAATTATTGTATCATATGATAAGAAATAAAAGTTGTGAATTACAGAAAAATAGAATTTATGGTTCTTCCTTATTTCCGAAATTCACAAAAATAACCAAATTAAGTTTCTACCTCAATAAGTTTAGCATCGTTTTTTCTAATAGCAATAACACTACCGACGAACTTCATAAGCTCTAGGGTCACCAGAAGGACTTGTAAAAATAGGTTGAATAACTGTATTTTTAACAAGTCCTAAATCTAACATACGTCTTCTTAAAGTATCTTCAGATTTTAAATCTATAATTAATCCTTTTTTATACAAAGGTAAGTTATCTAAACTATATTTACTCATCTTACAGTGTCCTCCATAATTTGTCTAGTATTTTTTCTTTTCAAAGTTCCATTCTGACGTTTTGAACTAAAAAGTATACCTTAGTATATTATATTTTTTTGTCGAAAAAAGGTGAAAAATTCTGGCTAGAAAAAAGAGGTTATATATTTAGCTATTACAGCCAACTTATTCTAATAGAACATGGTAACTTGCAACCTTGTAAATTTTAAGAAAAGAAAGGAAATATTTAAGTTTCGTTTTTTTTCCAATCTGCTAATTGCAGTTGCTTGGGTTTCGCGTATGATAGGTTTTATTTTGGCATTATGATTGGCTCATTTCATAAGCTAAGAACTTCTATGCAAAATTTTTGGCACCCTTCCTGTGACGATTTTTTTTATAAAAAATCGCACGGACATTTTCCAAAAATTCTGCATAGAATTTCTAAGCTTATTCCACTCACACAATCATAATGCCAAAATAAAACCTACCATACGCGAAACCCAAGCAACTGCAATTAGCAGATTGGAAAAAAACCGAAACTTAAATATAAAAAAATATTGACAAGCAGACAGTTTTATCATATAATGTTAACCGAAGTTAACAAAAGGAGAGAAAAATGATATCAAAAGCATTAGAAGAATATTTAAAAACAATGTATATTTTGCAAATTAAAAACAAAGAAATCCGCGTAACCGATATAGCCAACTCTATGAACTGTAGCAAACCAAGTGCCAATAAAGCCATTAACAACTTAAAAGAAAATGGACTAGTTAATTATGAAACTTATGGAAAAATAGAGTTAACAGAAAAGGGAATTGATTTAGCAAAAAAAATTTTAGAAGCTTATGACATTGTTTATGTATTTTTAAAAGAAGTACTTGGCTTAACGGAAGAAGATGCCAAAACAGAAGCAGAAAAAATAAAATTAAATATGAGGGATAATACCATCAATCAATTGGCAAAATATGTACATAAAGTTTTAAATTTAACCAACCTAGATTGTGACTATGATATAGCCAAAGAAAGATGTCGTGCTTGTAAAAGAAGAAAAATAAAGCAAGGAGTAGAAAAAAATGGATAAAAAACTTTTAGAAATAAATGATTTATATGTAAATGCTGAAGAAAAAGAAATATTAAAGGGAATTAATTTAACAATCAACAAGGGAGAAATTCATGTTATTATGGGACCAAATGGTTCTGGAAAAACCACAACAGCCAATGCCATTTTAAATCATCCAGCCTATCAGAAAGTAAAAGGTAAAATACGATTTGAGGGAGAAGATATAACCAATTTAAAAACAGATGAAATAGCTAAAAAAGGAATTTTTATGTCATTTCAATCTCCAGAAGAAATACCAGGCATAACCGTAACCAATTTTCTAAAATATGCTAAAAATAAAATAACCAATCAGCCGGTAAAGATATTCCAATTTAAGGAAGAAGTAAAAAAACATATGGAAGAGCTACAAATGAAACCAGAATATGCGCAAAGGAGTTTAAATGTAGGATTTTCAGGAGGAGAAAAGAAGAAAAACGAAATTTTACAAATGTTAGTCTTAAAGCCAAAACTTGCTATTTTAGATGAAACAGACTCTGGATTAGATGTAGATGCTATTAAAATTGTATCAAAAGGTGTAGAAATGTTTAAAACCAAAGAAAATGCAGTACTTATTATAACACATAATAACAAAATTTTACGTAATCTAGAACCTGATTATGTTCATATTCTTGTCAATGGAAAAATAGTAAAAACAGGAAGTAAAGAATTAGTCAAAGAAATTGAAGAAAATGGTTATAAAAATTACAAGTAATGTAAAACAAGAGATACCGTCCAGATAAACCAGACGGTAGCAAGATTATTATTCAAGAGAGGCAATGAGAGCCTCAATTTCCTCAATCTCAGATTTACTTAATCCACTTTTCATGGATTTTTTTAAGTAAGCCGAAAGATTGAGGAGAAGGTCGGTTCTGCCAGACCGATTAATTGCTTTCTCCAATTTACGAAGAAGAGCACGGTCTACAGCAAGGTGTAACATTTGCTGCACCTTGGCCACCTCCTTTCTCTTAAGTATTTCGATAAATACATTATATCATAATTGGAAAATATTGTCAAAAAATTAAACATAATTGTAAGTCAATTTTCAAAATTAGGAAAGGAAACCAAAATGAAAACTTATGTAGAAGAAATCAATCGAAACATCTATGATATCAAAAACAAAGATGAATATGATTTTAAAATAAAAAAGGGATTAACACCTGAAATCATCCAAGAAATTTCTAACCAAAAAAACGATCCAGATTGGATGAGAGAATTTAGACAAAAAGCATTAAAAGTATATCATAAACTAGAACTTCCAACTTGGGGACCAGATTTATCAGAACTCAATATGGATGAAATTGTAACTTATGTAAGACCAAAATCAAAAATGACAGGAAATTGGGAAGAAGTGCCAGAAGATATCAAAAACACTTTTGATAAACTACGGAATACCAGAAGCTGAAAAAAGAAGTTTAGCAGGAGTAGGTGCCCAATATGACTCAGAAGTTGTTTATCATAGTATGAAAAAAGAACTTTTAGAACAAGGTGTTATCTACACAGATATGGAAACCGCTGTAAGAGAATATCCAGATATTGTAAAAGCACATTTTATGAAATGTGTTCCTATCTATGACCACAAATTTGTAGCTCTTCACGGAGCAGTTTGGTCAGGAGGGTCTTTTGTTTATGTGCCAAAAGGAGTAAAGGTAGAAATTCCGCTTCAATCGTATTTTAGGCTAAATTCGCCAGAATCCGGACAATTTGAACATACCTTAATTATTGTAGATGAAGGAGCATCTCTTCACTTTATTGAAGGATGTAGTGCCCCAAAATACAATAAAGTAAATCTACACGCAGGATGTGTAGAACTATATGTAAAAGAAAATGCCTATTTAAGATATTCTACTATTGAAAACTGGTCCAAAAATATGTTAAATTTAAATACCAAAAAAGCAATCGTAGGGAAAAATGCTAAAATGGATTGGGTTTCTGGTTCATTTGGTTCAAAAATATCGATGCTTTATCCAATGAGTATTTTAAATGGAGAAGGAGCCAAAACAGAATATACAGGGATCTCTTTTGCAGGACAAGGACAAAATTTAGATACTGGTTTTAAGGTTATTCACAACGCGCCAAATACCTCTAGTGTAATTCATTCCAAATCCATATCCAAAAATGGAGGAATTGCAACTTACAGGTCATTAGTTCGTATCAATGAAATTGCTAAAAATTCAAAATGTACCGTATCTTGTGAATCACTTATGCTAGACTCCCAATCTCGTTCTGATACGATTCCAGTAAATGATGTAAGAACAGATGAAGTAGAATTTTCGCATGAAGCCAAAATTGGAAAAATTAGTGACCAATCCATTTTTTACTTAATGTCAAGAGGTCTATCAGAAGAAGATGCTAAAGCTATGATTGTAAGAGGTTTTGCCGATCCAATCTCAAAAGCACTTCCGATGGAATATGCCGTAGAAATGAATAATTTAATCAACCTAGAATTGGAAGGAGCGATTGGATAATGACAAATTTAGAATTAAATCAAACACCGATTAGAACCGCAAGAAATTATGGTATTAATGATATAAAACTAGAAAATATTGAAATACCGGAAAAAGTAAAAAAGTTTGATGGTTTACAAATAAGTGGAGACAAAGATAAATTTTCAATTCATTTTGAAAAAAAAGAAAATGACATAACCTATGGTAATGGAGAAATTTTAACAAAACAAATCAAAGAAAAAGCCAATCAAAATATAGAAATAAAGGTATCCAACAATTTCAAAAAAGAATTAGAACTAGATTTTCAGTTTTCCAAGGAAAACCAAGAATTAATAGACAATATTTTCATTCAAATAGAAGAAAATGCAACAGCAAATATCATCCTAAAATATACAGCAAAAGAAGATTTTGCCTATTATCATAATGGACAAATAAAGTTACTTGCAGGAAAAAACGCAAAAGCAAATATTTTCGTACTAAATTTACTAAATAACCAAGCCAATCACTTCCTTGCCATAGAAAATAAATTAGAAGCACAAGCAGATATAAACTATTTTATGGTAGACTTTGGAGGAAAAAATAGCATAACCAACTACTACACCAATTTAAAAGGAGAATCTTCTAGCAACAAGATAAATACCATCTATTTAGGAAATCATGACCAAGTAATAGACTTAAATTATATAACCCAAATGTATGGAGAAAAAACCAATGCAGAAATGAACCTAAAAGGAGCCATAGGTGACCATGCTAAAAAACACTTCAAAGGAACCATTGACTTCAAAACAGGTTGCAAAAAAGCAAAGGGAAGTGAAAATGAATATTGCACTATTTTATCCGAAAATGCAAAATCCATAGCTTTACCAATGCTTTTATGTACCGAAGA
>CALXRJ010000152.1 GCA_944390615.1 uncultured Clostridia bacterium
TCCTTCTTTTTCCAGTAAATCTACCACATAATTATTGCCGAATGGATGATATTTAATTAAAATTTCTCCAACAATACCAACTCTTGGTTTTTCTTTTGTTATATCTACTTCGATTTTTTCAAAATCATCTACCATATCGTAAATGGCTTGCTTAAATTCTTGGTTAGTACAACCAGTAACTAATTTTTTCTTTTTTTCCATCCAAGTATTAAATACTTTGTCAGTGTCTCCTTTATGTATTTCATAAGCTCTATTTTTATGAAGCATTTTTTGTAATAAATCTCCTAATAGTACGGCTTTAATAAGTTTGTCGACAAGTTTTGGTGTAAGCTTAAATCCAGGCATTTTTTCCATACCAACCACATTTAGGGAAATAACAGGAACTTGTTCAAAACCAGCATCTTTTAATGCTTTACGAATAAATCCGATATAATTGGTTGCTCTGCATCCTCCACCGGTTTGTGACATGATTAAAGCAGTTTTATTCACATCATATTTTCCAGATTCTAAAGCTTCAATCATTTGACCAGTAACTAGGATAGATGGATAACAAGCATCATTATTAACATATTTTAAACCAGTTTCTACGGTATGCTGGGTACATTCTCTTAAAAGTTCCATATGATAGCCACAAGAGTTTACGGCAGGTTCTAATAGTTCAAAGTGAATTGGTATCATCATTGGGATTAAAATGGTATAATCTTTTCTCATTTCTTTGGTAAAGATTTTTTTATGTATTTCATAATTTCCTTCTTGTTTTTCTTTGCTTCGTTTATTCATGCTAGCAAGAAGGGAACGAATACGAATTTTAACAGCTCCTAGATTGTTTACTTCATCAATTTTAATTAAGGTATACATTTTATTATAACTTTTTAGAATTTCTTCTACTTGGTCTGTTGTTACAGCATCTACACCACAACCAAAAGAGTTTAGTTGAACAAGTTCTAGATTATCATTTTTTCCAACAAAGTCAGCTGCTGCATATAGTCTGGAGTGGAACATCCATTGATCGACAACTCTTAGAGGTCTTTTTATTTCTACTTGGTTAGAAATACTATCTTCGGTAAGAACCGCTAAACCTAGGGAGGTAATTAAAGTGTCGATTCCATGGTTGATTTCAGGATCTACGTGATAAGGTCGTCCTGCTAGTACAATTCCTTTTAAATTATTTTCTTTTAAGTAGCGAACGGTTTCTATTCCTTTGTCTTGAATATCTTTTTTACATTTATGATATTCTGCTTCTGCTTTTTGAGCAGCATCGGTTAATTCTTGTTTGGTAAAATGATATTCTTTAAATTCATCTAATTCTAATATCTTTTTCACTAAGTTTGGTGTATCAAAAGGTAAGAATGGATTGATAAATTTTATGCCAGGTTTTTTTAGGTTTTCTACGTTATTTTTTAGTACCTCTGAATAGGAAATAACAATTGGGGAATTGTATTTATTATCTGCTTTATCAAATTCTTTGCTTGATAATGGAATACAAAGATAAAAAATGGTTTTAATTCCTTGCTCTAGTAAGCTTTCAATATGACCATGAGAAAGTTTTGCAGGATAACAAACTGATTCAGATGGCATAGATTCCATACCTTTTTCATAGGTCTTACGTGTACTTTTTTCTGAGATAATAACGCGAAAACCTAAGTTGGTTAGGAATGTAAACCAGAATGGATAATCTTCATACATGTTTAAAACCCTAGGGATTCCAATGGTTCTACGTGTGGCATATTGTTCTTCTAAAGGTTTATAGTCAAAGATTCTTTCATATTTATATTTAACTAAGTTTGGAAGGTTTTTGTGTTCTGACACAATACCTGCCCCTTTTTCACAACGGTTTCCTGAGATGTAGCGTTTTCCATTACTAAATGTGTTAATGGTAAGTTTACAGTGGTTTTCACAGCCGTTACATCTGGTATGACTGATTTTGATATCTAATTTATCTAAATCTTCTGGTTTGGTTAAGGTAGAATAATATTCCATATCTAAATTGGTTTCATATTGTTCTTTAGCAATTAAAGCCATTCCGTAAGCTCCCATAAGACCTGCAATATCTGGTCTGATTGCGCATTTGCCAACGATTCTTTCAAAAGCACGAAGAACAGCATCATTGTAGAAAGTTCCACCTTGTACGACTATTTTGTCACCAAGTGTATTAAAATCTCTTATTTTCATAACTTTTTGTAAAGCATTTTTGATAACAGAATAAGAGAGACCACTGGAAATATCGCCTACCGTATAGCCTTCTTTTTGAGCTTGTTTTATTTTAGAGTTCATAAATACGGTACATCTAGATCCTAAATCTACCGGTCTTTTGGATTCTAAAGCTTGTTTTACAAATTCTGAAATTTCTAGGTTCAAGCTTTTCGCAAAGGTTTCAATAAAAGAACCACATCCGGAAGAACAAGCTTCATTTAGCATAATACTATCAATGGCTCCATCCTTTAAGCGGATATATTTCATATCTTGCCCACCAATATCTACAATACTGGTTACATCTGGTTCAAATTGTTTAGCAGCTGTATAGTGTGCGATTGTTTCAATTTCTCCAATATCGACATTTAATGCTGTTTGAATTAGCTTTTCTCCGTAACCAGTTACGCCACTAAATCTTAGTTTTGCTTCTTTTGGTAAAACTTGATAGAGATTACCTAACATTTTGATAACACTTTGAAGAGGATTTCCCTCATTACTTCCATATAAGGAATACAAAAGACTCCCTTCCTCATCAATTAATACGATTTTGGTTGTCGTAGAACCTGCATCAATTCCAAGAAAACAATCTCCTTGGAAGTTCTCTAATGCACGTTTTTTAACAGATGCTTTATTATGCCTTTGTTTAAATTCTTCATATTCTTTGTAATTTTGAAATAAAGGTTCGATTGGCTGTGTGGTTGTATCTTGCGATACACGTAAATTCTCAATTTTTTGAGAAAGTTCTTGATTGGTAATAGGTGTTTCTTCTAGGGAATCAAGGGCTGCCCCTTTTGCTACTAGAAGATGGGCTTCTTCTGGGACAATCACTTCATCCTCTTTTAATTGTAAAGTTTCAATAAAACGTGTTCTTAGCTCAGAAAGATAAGTTAAAGGTCCTCCTAAAAAAGCAACTTTTCCTCGAATGGGTCTTCCGCAAGCTAAACCAGAAATGGTTTGATTGACAACCGCTTGGAAAATAGAAGCGGCAATATCTTCTTTGGCTGCACCTTCATTAATTAAAGGTTGCACATCGGTTTTTGCAAAAACACCACATCTAGATGCAATTGGGTAAATGGTTTTATAATTTTTGGCTAAGTCATTTAAACCTGCTGTATCAGTATGTAATAAAGATGCCATTTGGTCAATAAAAGCACCAGTTCCCCCGGCACAAGTTCCATTCATTCTTTGTTCAATCGACCTGTCAAAATAAATAATTTTAGCATCTTCTCCACCAAGTTCAATTACAACATCTGTTTCTGGAATATAACGTTCTACGGCCCTTTTACAAGATACTACTTCTTGAATAAAATTAACGCCTAAAAATTTAGCAGCAGACATGGCTCCTGAACCCGTAAGAGCTAAGGTAAATTTACTGTCTGGAAACATTTTATTTAATTCTTCTAGCATGGTACATACCGTATTTTTTGTATCGGAAAAATGTCTTCTATAATCTTTATATATGGTTTCTTTTTGGTCATTCATTACAATAACTTTTACTGTTGTAGAGCCAACATCTAGTCCTACATGTAACAAATTTTGCTCCATAAAATTTCACTCCTTTATGTTAATTTTTCTATTCTTAAATCCCTTTTATTCTATATGATTTTAAGCCTATTGTCAAATGATATTTTTGGTATTTTTGGGGACAGAGGAAAAAAGTATCTTTTTTAAAAAGATACTTTTTTCCTCTGTCCCCAAAAATACCAAAAATATCATTTGACAATACTAAAAAACTATAGTATAGTGTATTAGCCTACTTGCTTGAGTGGCAGGAAGGAGGTACAATTGTGAAGGACTTATTAAAATTGCTAAAAATCTATTTGATTTACTTAATTGTGAAACATTTGGATGATTAGCAAAAAAAGACTAGGAAAAGTTTAATGGACTTCCTAGTCTTTTTTGTACAATTGCTTTTGGACTTATTTTGAATTGCTATTATTATAATAGCATATATTTTATTATATGTCAAATAAAATTTTTTATGAATTAGTGCACTTTATAAGTTGAATTTGCTATTTTTTCCGTACTTATGGTTTGCCCATTTAATTTCAAGGTTCGATAGGTAGACGCTTTTATATAAGAAGAAGTTCGGCTTGTTATATCAGCAGATACTTCTACATCATATTCTGTTTCTTCTTTTACGCCCCAAATTTGAAATTGAGCGATTCCATTTGATACAGAACAGGTTATTTTAA
>CALXRJ010000153.1 GCA_944390615.1 uncultured Clostridia bacterium
AAATATTTAAAATTTTTTAATAGAAAAATAATGTTTATGGGTATTAACGAGAAAGGAGGTGAGAATCCATGTTATAAAAAAAACGAAAGAAAAAAAGTAATCAAAAAAAAAAAAAAAATATACATAATGTAATCAAAACATTAAAAGTTATTTTTTGAATTTTTGCAATTACTAAATGCTATTTATAATTTTTTTCATAAATAGCAAAAAATCGGCATTTTCGGGAATGCCGATTTTTTGTGTGCTTATACACCTAGGTATTTCCCTATGAGGTTTACCCATGTTATCATTTATATTTCTATTATACTACAAAATTTTAAATTTGCAATCTGTTTCGAAAAACTTTTTCAAAAATCGTTCGACAAAATTCTACAAATTATATTCTTGTGAAAAATAATCCAATTACAATAACTCCTATTACAACCCTATAAATAGCAAATACTTTGAAACTGCCTTTTTTTAAATATTCTAATAAGAATTTTATAATGAAAACTCCTACAAGAAAGCTTGCTAATACTCCAACGATAAAAGGTAATCCAAATGTAAATTTATTTAAATCAAATAAAACTGCTGCTAAAGTAATAGGCGCTGCTAGCATAAAGGAATATTTTGCAGCTGCTTCTCTATCAATATTAAGCCATCTTGCTACTGTCATGGTAATACCTGAACGTGAAACGCCTGGTAAGGCTGCTGCAATTGCTTGTGATATGCCAATTAACATAGATTGTTTGAATGTTATTTTCTCATATTTAACTTCTGATTTTGCTCTTTTATCTACCATATATAAAATAATTCCCATTACAATCAGTGTAATTGCGATAATCAACATTTCTACATTTAAGTTATCTCCAATAATTGCTGCTGTAATTTTATCTAATATTAAACTTAAAATTCCAGCTGGAATGGTGGCAAATACAATATACCAAAACATTCTTCCTTCTGTTGTGTGTTTTTTCTTAACTACTTGATTGTATCCACCTTTGATTAATTTGATCCAGTCTTTATAGAAAAATAAAACAATTGCTAAAAGTGTTCCTAAATGTAGTGCTACATCAAATGAATCTGAGATTTTTTCCCAGTTAAATATCCAAGGGAATAGATTTAAATGGGCTGAACTGGATACTGGTAAAAATTCGGTTAGACCTTGGACTATTCCTAATATTAGTGCATGTATTGTGTCTGTAAACATTTTTTGCCTCCTTATTTATTTGTATTATATTATATTATATTTTATTTTAATAAATATCTTATATGAATTTTTTATTTTATTTTTTCATTTAAGTAATTCAGATTTATTTTATATAAAGCATTGGTCTTGTCGTAAAATTCACTGTCTTAGATGTTGGGTTAAAAGTTAGTCTAGCAGATGTCATGGTTTGATTTGGATTTGCTACACTAAGATAATATCCTGCTCCTCTACGAACCCTATATAAGGTGTTACAAGCCTCTTGTGTCCATTCATTGCAATTTCCCGATAAATCATATATATTGTTACTTTTGGTATAACTGGTTTGTCCGGTTTCTAGTTTTTGCTCTTGACCACTTGCTTTTACAATGATGGTTGTATTGTTAGCTTTTACTATAACATTTTCATAATAATAATTACCATATCCTGTTATTGTCTCTCCTGTATAGCCAACATCATACCCTGATACCGCTAGCCATTGCATTACTTGATCATATGTGGTTCCGTATATCATTGAGCTTTCTGTATTTTCTTTTCCAAATGTCATACACTCATTATAAAATGAATACCAATTATATTCGATAGTAAGTGGTTCTCCAGCTTTTTCTGTTGCATTATTAGAGCCTTCTTTTGTTATTTCATATCTTCCTAGGTAAAACCCTCCAAAATTATCTACACTTGTTATCATATTATCATAATCTGTTATATATTGCTGTGCTAAATCGGTTACATTTGTAAATTTGGTTGTCGTTCCTCTTTTATTAATAGAACTATAATATGTCACATCTCCTGATGAAGTATTGGTTAAAATAGCAGGTTCTCTGTATTGCATTGCTACTATTTCATCAGATGGTTTCGCTAAACTTCCATTTGTATAACCAGCATATGGATAAAATGTCCCATAATCCTGTCTTGTTTTTCCAACAAAACTATATAATTTACTATATTTTGTATAATTAACATTTGTTCCATATATCGTTTCAGGCTGTTCTAGATTTATATAATAATCATCATTTCCAACATCACTATTTACCGGAACCCATACCCATTCATTTCCTGTTGCATATCCTTCACTATCAATACTATCTGTTATCACCAATCCTGTATCCACCTTTGATGCTGTGTCTACATAATATCCTCTTGGCACACTTGCTCCCTTATAACTATAAGCATTATCGCCAATTGTTACTGTTGCTACCTCTTCAATTGGTGTAAATGTCTCTATATTGCTTACTTTAACTTCTGTTTCTGTGCTTTTCCCATCTTCACTTGTTGCTTTAAATCGATATGTTCCATTTTTGGTTACTGTATAAGTCAAGAAATTCTTTTCATCGGTTATTTGGCTATTATCAGTTACCGCCTCTATGGTCCCGCAATTCTTGTCCATCCAAAGATATCGAGATATTTCCTTCTGTAATAGCTTGGGAATTTCCATATAAATAGATGGTCGAACGGGTTCCTAAATCATCTACTATGACTCCTATTAATTCATCTTGATATTCTACATTATATTGTTCACCTGGTATTTGGCATAATGCGTAGTAAATCGTTCCATTTCTTTCAATTCCATCTACCAATATAACAGTTCTTAATTTGATATTGATTAAAAAATCATAGTTTATGCCACTCATGTTGAAGGTATTACTAATATAATTTACATCATAATAGCGATAATCTTCTATATTTCCTGCTACATTGGCATCTGTTTGTTGCACAGAATTATAAGCTTCTTGCGCTTCTGCACTTTTTCCACTATCTGCTATTGCTTTTCCAAGTTCCAGAATTTCGTTTTGGGTTGTTTCATTTCCAGTGCTATATTCTTCATATAATTCGTTTACTTTTGTTTGCATGGTTTTTATTTGTGCAATCGCATTATAATATTTGGATTCTTCTGCTGTATTTAGTCCACTCGATGCAGTAATGGATGCTAAAATTATTAATAGTATGACTGTTATGACTAAAGCAACCATTGTTATTCCCTTATTATCTTTTAGCATATTCTCTTCTCTCCTTTATCCGTTTAACATTTTTTCTAAAACTAAGATAAACATAGCATGACTCCAACCTAAACCGATTACCCAGTTTGCTTTTAAAGTATTGTTATCTACTTGCTCTCCAATTAGATTTAATTTATTAACTGTTTTTACTACAAAATCGAAGGTTTCTTTTGCTTTTTTCTTTTCTCCTTTTTCTAAATAATATAATGTCATCCACATATTTGCAATTGGCCAAGGATTTCCGTTCATGTAGTGATCTCCTTCAAATCTTTGGAACCCACCTGTATAAGTACGTAAACTTAAATTGATTCTTTCTATTGTATTGTTTACTTTTTTCTCATTTGCAGTCAATAGTTGGAATGGAGTAACAGCTCCAATTAAACTGATGTCGATTTTTTTGTCTACTGCATTTCTAACATAAGATTTCTTTTCTTCATCATACATATTTTCATTTACATATTTCTTGATTTCTACTTGAAGTTTTTCTATTTCTAATTTTGATTTTTGAATTTTTTCGTCTTTTAATCGATTGTTTTCAAAATCTGAAACATTTTTTCCAAGGACTTTATAGATTTTTAGCATAGAGTCAAATGCTCCATAAATTGCTGCTAAGGAATATAGGTGTATGCCTTCACACATTTCCCAGATGTCATAACTTACATGGTATTTTTTGGTGTCTTCTAAAATATCGTTTATATATCTTTTTAAGAAATCTACTGCTTTTTCACACATTGGTAAGGTTTCTTTTAAGAATTTTTCATCTTTGGTAGATTCAAAATGTGCATATACGCCATAAACTACACTTGCTGTTTCATCTATTTGATAGCCCCAACAAGGTGCTAAACGCATATCACAGAAAAATCTCTGTTCCCATCTGCCATCTTTACTTTGGGTTTGCTTGCAAAAGATTTTGTAGAATTTATCAATTTCTGTTTTCATACCTAAAATATCCATGGCTTTTGTAATAAATACGGCATCTCTTGGCCAAGTATAAGCATATCTACCACATTTGGTAAAATCTTCGTCTATTTCTGGTGATGCTATAATACCTCCTGTTTCTGGATTGGTTAATAAGGGGAATAGTAGGATACTTCTATAATAAATATCTGCTATTTTTTCTTCATAACTATTTTTTGGTTCTTTGATTTTTAGACCATCATGTGTTTTTACGTATTTTCTCCAATAGTTTTTCGTTTTTGCATATTCTACATTAAAATCAATTCTTCTAATTCTTTCTATTTCTGTTTCGAAATCTGCCATTTCTGTTGGTTGTGGTTGTAAAACCATACAAATATCAATTTGTTTCTTTTCTCCAGGTAGTATTTTTTCCATATCATACGAAATCGCTGAATCATTTGACATTCCTATATAATCTTTGTCCCAAATTTCTCCAGTTTCAATGTTGTTTTTGCTTCCATGAATTTGATGAGATAGTGTCTTTTGCTCTTTACTGAATGTAGATAACATAAAGTCATGTGCATATTGTATCATGCCATTGTCAATTAATTTGCATCCCACAAAGTTGTTGGAATCTGATAATAGCCCTTGATGGATTAAAAATTTTACATCTAATGCAATGGTATTTTCGTTCATTAGGGTATATCTTCTTACTAACACATTTTCTTTTATGGGAATAAAATCTGTTTGTAAAATTTTTAGGTTAAAATAGGTATTGGTTATTTCTGTATTTAAAATATTGGTATTTACATCATAGTATTGTTTATATACATTGTTGATATCTTCATGTAAATAGATCAAGTTAGAGTCATTGATTTTGACTCCTACATGGCTAAAATCTAGGTATTGTCTAATACTTCTTCCTGGAAAATATAGTCTTTGAAGTTCTCCTTTGCTGGTATAAGTTGCGAGTATACTTTTGTTTCCTATTATTGCTTCATTTAAGTATTTTTTCATTTTTATTTTTCCTTTCTTTTGTGGCTTTACCCCTCTATAATTTTTAAAATATTTTGTTCTAAATCTTTCATTTTTTCTTTAATACGGAACATATCTTCATCTTTTAATTCTGGATTGGTAAGGTCTTCTTGTACGGCTTCTTTCATGTCATTTATTTGTGATTGAAGTTTAGATAGTCTTTCTATAATTTCTGCTTTAATTGTTTTTGGTTTATGTGATTTTATGGTTGCTAATAGTTGTGGTATTTCTGCTATATCATAGGTTTCGCCATAATTTGGTGTCGTTACATGAATATGTGCTTCTTCTTCTATTTTTTGTTTTAAAGTTTCTTCTGCTTCTGGTTCCCCATGTACTAGAAAGATGTGTTTTGGTGATTTTTTAGAAAATGATTTTACAAATTTCATGAGCAATTCTTGGTCTGCATGTCCAGAATATCCTTCTATATATTCTACCCTAGCATTTACAGCTATTTCTTCTCCAAATATTTTTACTTTTTTTGCACCATTTACAATGCTATATCCTAAGGTTCCTGGTGCTTGATATCCTACAAATAATATGGTATTTTTTGGATTCCATAAGTTGTGTTTTAAATGATGTTTAATTCTTCCTACATCACACATACCACTTGCTGATATAATAATAGATGGTGTGGTATTTTGATTTAATGCTTTGGATTCATCTGCTGTAACTGTAAAATTTAATCCAGGAAATTCTAGTGGATTGTCTCCTCTTTCGATTTCTTTTTTGGTTTCTTCATCAAATAAGTTCATATTATCTTTAAAGACTTCTGTTGCTGATATGGCAAGAGGACTATCTACATAGACAGAAGCATTCATCAGGGTTTTGTATTCTCTTATAAATTCTTCATTTTCTTTTTTTTCTTTTATTTTATTTAACTCATATAATATTTCTTGCGTTCTTCCTACTGCAAAAGAAGGAATGATAACATTGCCTCCACCTTCTAAGGTTTCTGATACGATTTTTAAGAATATTTCTGCTTTTTCGTCATTTCTCATATGAAGTCGATTTCCATAGGTTGACTCCATCACTAAGTAATCGGTGTCTTCAATCATGGTTGGCTCATTTAATAAGGGAATATCATTATTTCCTATGTCTCCTGAAAATACTATTTTTTTCGTTTCTCCCTCTTCTGTTACCCATACTTCAATGATACTAGAACCTAGCATATGACCAGCATCATTAAATCTTACTTTGATTTCTGGCGTAATTTGGATTATTTCATTATATTGAACTTCTCTAAAAATTTCTAAACATCTTGCTGCATCTTCTGCTGTGTACATAGGAGGTAGTGCTTCTTCTCCCTTTCTTTTTCTTTTTCTATTTTTCCATTCAATTTCCATTTCTTGAATATGTCCGACTGTCTGGTAACATTAAACTACATAAATCACAAGTTGCTTTATGGGCATATACAGGCTTTTTAAAACCTTCATTATATAATTTTGGTATTCTTCCTGAATGATCAATATGGGCATGTGTTAATAACATAAAATCTATTTCATTTACCTGAAATGGGAATGGTGCTTGATTGTCAAATTCGTCTTCAGCTGCTCCTTGATACATCCCACAATCTACTAAAAATTTTTTTCCAGCAGCTTCTACTAAAAAGTTTGAGCCAGTAACTGTTTTTACAGCTCCTAAAAAAGTTATTTTCATACTTATATCCTTCTTCCTTATATAAATAATTTTGTTTTTTTATTCCATTTTATCTTGATTTCTTCTTGTTTGATATCTGGTATTTCGACTTTTCGGTCTTCTACAGCTTCATCATAAATGGTTAATTGGTTACCTTCTTTTCCTTTTGTAAATTTTATATAAATATCTTCTAGGGTTATAATTTTTGATAATAGTATTTGCTGAATGATACTAAAATTTATTTCGTCCTGGTCTGAAATTTTGTTAATGACTTTTCTGTCGATTGCTTTTTGGATTAATTTTTTGGTTAATCGATCTAAACTTTTTTTGAGTTCTTTTACTTCATATAGATGCATTTTACTATCAATTGGTAAAAAACAATAATAGCGATATTGATAAATTAGATCAATTAATGCATTTTTTTCTTCTGCCCTTTCTACTTCTACATACATGCATTTTACGGTTTCTTTTTGAAGACTAATCATCTGTTTTTTTAAGTCTAAATCATCCAACACATCAAAATACTTTAAGTTTTTTTGAATTTCATTTTTCTTTTCGAGAAATATTTTGGGGTTCATTTGTTTGTTGTCTTCTTCAATTTGCTGTAATAATCTTTCTCTTTCTTTTTTTAGATTATTTTTTAAAACTCTAATACTAAAGATCTTTTTTTCTAAGGGTAATTTTTCATTCCTGCTTTGATATTCTTGCGCTAATAAATTTTTACTATTTATAATTTGGTCAATTTGTTTAATTTCTTTTTCTTTTTGTTTTTTATTTTGTGCTAAATTTGTTAAGTAATTTTCTTTGTTTTCTAATTCTGTTTTTTCTTTTTCTAGTTTTTCTTTTTTGTGCTTTATTTCTTCTTTGAAGTCTTCATCATATTTTATTTTTAGTTTTATGGATAAAATTAATAAATCTGTTAGGATATTTTCTTTTATTTTTTTTCCATATTTTTTTTCAATTTCACTTTGAAATAAGTCGAAATAATCTACTAATGGTTCATAATTGTTTACCCATTTGTCGACAAATTTATTGCCTACTAAAAATATGATATTTTGATACATTAAATTGCAATTTACATCTTCTATGTGTTTTACTATTGTATTCCAAGAAAAACCATTAAAATCTCTTAAGGGTTCTACTATATTTATGTTATTTCCTGTATTTAACATAAAAGTAAATGCTTTTTCGATACTTTCGTCTATATATTTTACTACAATATTTCTTTTTTGTATTTTGGCTAGTGAATATAAAATTTTATTTTCAATTGGTAAACAAATGATTTCTTTTTTTTCTTTGTCTACTGTTTCTTGTTGATTGCTATTTTTTGCAATAAATTCTATTTTTTCACAATCTTTATCAATTATGTGGATTAGTTTTTCAATGTATTCTTGTTTGTCAAATGTTTGTCTTTTTATTTGGGTGTAATCTTTGTAACCATTTTCTATTTTATAGAACATGGTAAGTAAGGTGTTTTTTACTTCTTCCGAAAAATCTTTTTTACTTAAAATTTCTTCTAGATTATTGTTATAATCTTTTTTTACAATTTTACTAAAAAGTTTATCTTTCAAAATTTTTTGTCCTTTCGTAATTTTTTGGCAAGGCACCAATGGCTCCCTTCCCTAATTTTCTTCTTTTTGTGTTCCCATTTTCATTTCAGCTAATTTTTCTAGTGTCCATAATACTTCTCTTGGTTTACTTCCTTGGTATCCAGATATGACACCTCTTTCTTCCATTTGGTCTATAATTCTTCCTGCTCTTGCATAGCCTACCTTAAATCTTCTTTGTATAAAGGAGGTTGAGGCTTGTCCTGTTTCTACAACAGTGTCTATGGCGTCTTGTAAAAATGGGTCTGTATCGTCTTCTGCTGCTTGTTCTGCCTCTAAATTTTTCATTTGCTCTTCTTTGGTTCCATTTTCTATGGTGTCTAATATGTCTTCACTATATACAGCTGTTCCATTTGATTTTATGAAATCTACTATTTTTTCAACTTCTTCATCTGATACAAATGCTCCTTGTACTCTGGTTGGTTTAGCTGCTCCTGCTGGGAAATATAACATATCTCCTTTTCCTAACAGTTTTTCTGCTCCTACTTGGTCTAATATGGTTCTGGAATCTACTTGTGAAGATACGGCAAATGCTATTCTGGATGGTACATTGGCTTTGATTAATCCTGTTATAACATCTACAGATGGTCTTTGTGTTGCTATTACTAAATGCATGCCTGCTGCTCTAGCTTTTTGGGCTAGTCTACAAATGGATTCTTCTACATCTTTTGCTGCAACCATCATGAGGTCTGCCAACTCGTCAATAATGATTACAATTTGTGGAAGTTGTCCAATTCCTTCTTGTTTGGCAACTTTATTATATCCTTTTAAATCTCTGACTCCTTTTTCTGCAAATAAATTATAACGATTGTCCATTTCTTGTACAGCCCAAGCTAATGCTCCTGCTGCTTTTTTA
The DNA here is from genome assembly GCA_944390615.1 of uncultured Clostridia bacterium. Classification (GTDB taxonomy): domain Bacteria; phylum Bacillota; class Clostridia; order TANB77; family CAG-508; genus CAG-269. Next base: position 9,214 of record CALXRJ010000153.1, read on the forward strand.
GGGTCTGTTACAACTGGTATTAATAAATGTGGTATTCCATTATAAACAGAAAGTTCTACTACTTTTGGGTCTACCATAACAAGTTTGACTTCACTTGGTTTGCTATTATATACAATACTCGTTATAATGGTATTAATACAAACTGATTTACCAGATCCAGTAGAGCCTGCAATTAAAACATGTGGCATTTTTTCAATATTGGCAATAACAGGTGAACCTGCTACATCTTTTCCTAAGGCTACACTTAATTTGGAATTGTTATTTTTAAAACTATCACTTTCAATTACTTCTCTTAAGCCTACCATTTCTTTTTGTTTATTGGGAACTTCTATTCCTACCGCTTGTTTTCCTGGAATTGGTGCTTCTATTCTTATGGTTTCTGCTGCTAGGTTTAGTGCAATATCATCTGCTAGATTGGCAATTTTGCTTACTCTTACCCCTTCTGCTGGTTTTAATTCATATCTGGTAATAGCTGGTCCTACTGTAACATTTTCTACTTTTGCTGATACGCCAAAACTGTATAATGTTTTTTGGAGTCTGGCTGCTGTTTCTGTTAATGATTTGGTTCCTCCTTTTAAGGATTGCTTTTCCATTTTGCTTAGTAAATCAACTGGTGGAAATACATAATTTTCTTCTTCTGTTGCTTTGGTATGTTCTAATTGTAGTACTTGTTTTGTTTTGTCTTGTTTTTGTTCTTCTTCTTGTACAAATAAGTTATTTTCTGGCTCGATAATTTCTCCTGTTTCTTTGTCAATTTTCATAATACTACTTGCTGTTTTGGTAATAGATTGTTTGTCTTTTCCTTTTTGTTTTTTTAGTAGTTTTTTGAAGCCTTTTGCCTCTTCTTCATTTTCTACTACTCTTCCATTTAAATTGATTTTTATTTGCTCTGGTTCTACTTTTTGTTCTTGTACATCTTGTATGGCTGCTATTTCATCATGACGTGATTTACTGGCTTCTTGCATTTTGGCTTGTCTTTTTATCATCATTTCTTGCCTTTGCTGTGCTAGGTATTCTTCTTTTTGTCTTCTTCTTTCTTCTTTTTCTATTTTTTGTTCTTCTTTTCTTTCTAAATGCTCTTCTACTTTTTTACTGATAAATTCTGATAAGTCAATTCCACATACAAATGCTAATAGCATGATGGATACCCCTACACTTAGTACAACTGCTCCTAAATTTCCTAGCATTCTTACTAAAAATATGGCTGCCAGGGTGCCGGATTGCTCCTCCTCCTTGATTATTTACTCCTAAGGTATAGGCTTTTCTAAGATTTTGTGACATGTCCCCTACTGTTTCTAAGTTTCCTGTTGATATTTCATATACACTCATGATAACAGCAATACAAATTAAAAGTATAGCATATTGTACCAATCTTTTGGTTACATAGTCTTCTTCCTCTTTACATGCCATTTTGATTGCTATGGCAAATGTTCCTATGGGAAGTATGTATTTTAGTACTCCCATTAATCCTCCTAGTACTTCATTTAATTTTTGTCCTATTTCTCCTGAATTGGTATATAAAAGAACTGCTAAAAGAACACTAAAAATTATGGTTCCAATTACACTTAAGTTCATATCTTGTTTATTGGTTGTTTTTCTTGTTTTACTTGCTGTACTTCTTCTTTTCCTTTTAGCCATTGTTTATCATCCTTCCGATTTGTTTCTATGTTTATCTGATTTATTTTTACATTTTTACAAGGTACATTGTATCAAAAGTAAAAAAAAATAGCAATAAATTTCTGCTATTTTTTTCTATTTATTATTGCAATTCTTTTCTACTATTTTGTACTGTTTTTATGGTGTCTTCTAATGACATTTGCATTAGGTTTAATGCTTCTGACATATTTTTTTCTAAATTTTGTAATGTGTTGCTTAAAACTTTTTCTGTGTTTTCTAATAAGTTGTCTGCATATTCTTTTGTACCATTTGTAATTTCTCTTGACATTTCGTTCGCAGTTTCTATGATTTCATTTTTTTGGTCATAGGCTTTTCTGGTAATTTCGTGCTCATCTATCATAGATATTATTCTACTTTCTGCTTCTTTTACGACTCCATCTGCTTCTTTTTGCGCTTCTAATAGGATTCTTTGTCTTTCTTCTTTTATCCATTTTGCTTGTTTTAGTTCATCTGGTAATTTTAGTCTAATTTCTTGAATGATTTCAATCATTTCTTCTTTATCCACTATTCCTTTATTGGTAAATGGTACGTTTTTGCTTTTTTCTAATATATCTTCTAATGTTTCTAATAATGTAAATATTTCCATTATTTATTCTTCCTTTCTGTTAATTTAAATAAAAAAAAAAATATTTGCTCTCCCATATTTTCTTTTATCTATTATTTTAATTTCTTTTATTTCTTCTATTTGTTTTAACAATTTTTCTTTTTCATCTGTTTCTGCCATAATTAAGGTTTCTTCGTTTAACAGGTTGTTTTGGATTAATTCATTAATTGCTATTTTGATAAAGTCTGTTTTATAAGGTGGATCTAAGTATATCATGTCTATTTTTTGATTGGCTATTTTTCGGATTGCCTCTACAAAATCAAGGTTGTAAAGTTCTACTTTTTGTTCTAAATGTGTTTTGGCTATATTCTTTTTTATGATTTCACACGCATTTTTTGATTTATCACATAAGTAAACTTTTTTGGCTCCTCTACTTGCAAATTCTAATCCTATTGCTCCACTTCCAGCAAATAAATCTAAAACAGTTGCTTCTGGTATTTCGAAACCTATTATATTAAATAAAGCTTCTTTGACTCTATCTAATGTTGGTCTTGTTTCTATCCCTTCTAGTGTATATAATTTGGTTCCTCTTGCTGTTCCACTTATAATTCTCATGCATTTCTCCACTTCATTTGGCGTATTTTTAGGTAAGGTAAATTTTTCCTTACTTTTTATATTCTTCTTAAAAGAAAATATTTATAAAATTTTATACTACTATTTTATATAATTTTTTGTTAAAGTCAAGAAAATTAACAGAAATGTAATATAATATTAATATTCCTGTAATATTACAATTATTTGTAATGTTTGTTTTTGGCTTTTGGTGTCAGTTCTTTGGGCGTTATTAGGACCGGGGCTTAATCGCTCTGGGAGCCACTAAGACCTGGTCCTTTTAGTTTTCTTGTATATTTGTTATTTTTTTCGTAATTGCTTTTAATGCTTTTTCTCTGGGTAAAATTACGGTATGCCCACAACCTTTGCATTTTAGTTTAAAATCGACACCAATTCTTGTTATTTCCCAAATCTTACTGCCGACATGGATGTTGTTTTTTGGTTTTTACCAGATCTCCTATATTATATTCCATTTATTTTTCTTCCCTTATATTTAGAAATTTGTCATTTTTTATGTTTGTATTTCTTAACTGTTTTGACCTTTACTTTTTATGCTTTTCTATTGATTGTTTACTTTTTTATTTTATTGCTTTGCTTTTTCAAACCTTTTTACGATACTTGCTTTTCCTAGTACTTGCATTATTTCGTACATGTCTGGTGTATTGGTTCTTGTTGTTAATGCTATTCTTAAGACTGTACTTACATCTCCAACATGTGCTTTATATTTATCTGGATTTGCTTTAAATTCTTTTACTTCTGTTGCATATCCCATTTCTCCTGATAATGCTTTTATTTTATCAAACCAGGTTTGTTTGTCATCTTCTGGGTTGTAATATTTTTCGATGTATAAATCTAAAATTTTATTAATGTCTTTTGGGTCATTTATTACTTGATATGGATATTCTTGTTTATTATCTAAGAATTTATGATCATACATATAGATAATGTTTTCTTTTACATCTGACCATTTTGCTATATCTTTACGAGGTTTTATATTTCCTCTTTCAATTCCTAATACTTTTAATGAATATGGTTTATCTGTTAACATCTCAACTAATTCTTGGTCATGTCGATTAGCCCACTCTAAAGATTTTTCATATACTTCTTCTGCTGTCATTTTGGATATGACGATTTTGGATACATCTTGTAATTTTACCATGTCAAATAATGCTCCACTAACACTCATTTTATTTAATTGGAAATCAAATTCTTCTAGTTTAGCATCTTTGTTTTGTCTTCTCCAATTTTCAAAAGTAGAGTTTGCTATATTTAACAGGTATTCTTTTACTGCTAAGCTTGGAATTCCTAATTCTTCATAGTAGCTTACTGCTGCTTCTGGGTCTTTACGTTTACTTAGTTTTCTTTTATTGCCATTGTCATTTTTCATAATTGGAGAGATGTGTGCATATTTAGGTGCTTTAAAGCCTAGTTCTTGAAATAGTTGTAAATGCAATGGCACAGAGGAAAGCCATTCGTCACTTCTTATGACATGGGTAGTTCCCATTAAATGGTCATCAACGGCATGTGCAAAGTGATATGTTGGTAAACCATCTGATTTTATAATGACAACATCTTGATCATTTTCTGGAAATTCTACATTTCCTTTGATAAGATCTTTATGTTTTATTTTTCTGTCTTCTCTTCCCGGTGATTTAAATCTTATTATATATGGCACTCCTGCTTTTATTTTTTCTGCCATTTCCTCTAAAGATAGGTTTCTGTATTTTGCCCATACTCCATAATAGCCTGTCCTTACTTTTGCCGCTTCTTGTTTTGCTCTCATTTCTTCTAATTCTTCTGGCGTTGCAAAACATGGATAGGCTTTTCCTTGTTCAAGCATATATTTAGCATAAGCTTGATAAATATCTTTTCTGAGAGATTGTTTGTATGGTCCATATTCCCCAATTTCTTCTGTATCTGTTATCATGCCTTCGTCTGGTGCCATGTCAAAATCTTTTAAGGAGTCTACAATTCCTGTGACACCATTTTCGATTTCTCTTTTTTGGTCTGTGTCTTCTACTCTTAAGAAAAATACTCCATTTGTTTTTTTGGCTACTGTTCTTGCTACTAGTGCTTGGTATAGTCCTCCTATATGGACGAATCCGGTTGGGCTTGGAGCAAATCTTGTAACAATCGCTCCTTCTGGTAAATTTCTTTTTGGATATTTGGTTTCATAGTAGATTATTTCTTTGGCGTTTGGATAGATTAAATTTGCTAATTCTTTGTATGTCATTTTTTTCTTCCTTTCTCTTTTTTCTCATTTTGGGTATATTTTACTATATAATGGTTAAAAAATCAAGGTTTTGGGTGTGGTTCGGTTAATATATTTTGAATTGTTCACTATTTTTCTATGCATTTCTTTATTTTAGCATTTTTTTAATTTTAAAAAAATGCTAAAATTGGGTATTGACTAATTTTTTTTAATATCGTATAATATAATTAAATATAGAATGCATTTATTATCCGAAAGGAGAAAAAGAAGATAGCCAGCTAATAGGCTATCTTCTTTTAACATTTTAAACAATAATACCAAACTTTAAGGCTTGGTATCTCTACTTTTATTAAATTTCCATCACGATAGGAATAATCATCGGATTCCTCTTCGTCTTCGAGAAAATATACTCCCTCAAATTCTCACGAATCGAATTCTTAATCGTCGTCCAATCGCGAATTCCTTGCTCTTCACATCTATGCACTTCATGTCTTACAACCTGTTTAATATCATCCATTACATTTTCAGACTCTCTTACATAAACAAATCCTCTTGAAATTACATCAGGTCCTGCAATTACTTCTCCAGAGCCTCCGTTCATGGTTAAAACAACAATAATCAAACCATCTTGTGATAAATGTTGCCTATCTCTTAAAACAACATTTCCTACATCTCCAATACCAAGACCATCTACCAAAACAAGTCCTGATTGTACTGTTCCTGTATATTCGGCGCCTTTTTTGTCCATTTCCAATATTTTACCATTTTCTAATTTAAAGATATTTTCTTTTGGAATACCCATCAATTTTGCTGTTTCACTATGAGCAATTAATTGTCTATATTCTCCATGAATTGGAATAAAATATTTTGGCTTGGTAAGGGCTAATATTAGTTTTTTTTCTTTTTTACAAGCATGTCCAGAAACATGAACATCTTGCAAAGCTGAATATACAACTTCTGCTCCTATTTGCATTAAAGAATCAATTACTTTGGAAACACTTTTTTCGTTTCCAGGAATAGGGTTTGCAGAAATGATAACTAAATCATTTGGTGTTATTTTAACTTTTTTATGTGTTCCTGATGCCATTCTGGTTAAGGCTGACATGGTTTCTCCTTGACTTCCTGTTGTTATGATTAATAGTTTATCATCTGTATAATTACTAATCATGTCAATATCTATAAATATATTATCTGGGCAATTAATATAGCCTAATTCTCTTGCTGTTGTTATCATATTGATCATACTTCTACCACAAACTGCTATTTTTCTGCCATATTGTACGGCACAATTCACAATTTGTTGTACTCTGTGGACATTGGAGGCAAAAGTTGCAACTACAATTCTTTTGGTACAATTGGTAAATAGTTTTTCAAATACTTCTCCAACTGTACTTTCTGACATCGTAAATCCTTTTCTTTCTGAGTTGGTGGAATCTGACATTAAGGCTAAAACGCCTTTATTTCCAAGTTCTGCTAAACGTCCAAAATCCATTAGTTTGCCATCCATTGGGGTATAGTCTACTTTAAAATCTCCTGTGTGTAAAACTGTTCCAACTGGTGTATGAATAGCTAACATAACAGAATCTGGAATACTATGTGAACTTTGTATAAATTCTACTTTAAAATATTTTCCTAGTTTTATGGTTTCTCCTGGATTTACTTCATTTAATTTGGTAGAAGATGTTAATCTGTGTTCTTCTAGTTTGTTTTTGATTAATCCTAACGTTAATCTTGTTCCATAAATAGGTGTATTAACTTGTTTTAAGAAATATGGCACACTTCCTATATGGTCTTCGTGTCCATGGGTAATTACCATTCCTTTTAATTTTTCTTGATTTTTTACGACATAGGTTATATCTGGTATAACTAAATCAACGCCTAGCATATCGTCTTCTGGAAAAGATAAACCACAGTCAACTACAATCATTTCTTCATCATATTGGAATACTGTTATATTTTTTCCAATTTCATGTAATCCTCCTAATGGAATGATTTTTAATCTTGGCTTTTTAAATCCTACTTTTTCTGTAACTTTTCTAAGCCCTCTGTCTTTTGAAATTGCTCTTAATGATGATTCTTTTTTTACTACTAATGATTTACTTTCTTCTTTTGAATTTTCATTTTTTGAATTTGTTTTTCTCTCTCTTTTTCTCGTAACTTTGTTTTCTTTTTTTGTTTTTTCTTCTTTTGGTTCATTTGTTTTTGTTTCTTCGTTTAAATCTTCATGTTCACTATTTCTCTTATTGTTATAATTTCTCCTTGCCCCTCTTCTTTTGGCACTCCTTATTTTGCCTTCTTCAAAATTTTCTTCTCTTTTTTCTATCATAAAATCTTCTCCTTTAATTTATTTAAAATCTCAACCATAGAAATATAGGACCTTTAAATTGACTTTTTAAAAGGTCTTAAAATTATTTCATTTTCTCTCATTTTCTTTTTTGGTTTCAAATCTCTTTATTTATGCCTATTATTATATCATTATTTAAACTTAAAGTCAAATAATTCATCTTCTATTTTTTATTTTCAAAAAATTTCTACGCTTCATTTTTGTTATCTTTTTAATAGTTTTTCCAATTTTTATAAAATTATAATATATTCTTTTCTTACCTAAATTATCCCTGTAATTTATCTTACAGGGATAATTTTATTACATGGACAAGTATTTTTTTAAAAACTGCCCGGTATAACTTCTCTCATTTTTACAAATCTGTTCCGGTGTTCCAACAGCAACCACTTCTCCTCCACCTTCGCCACCTTCTGGACCTAGGTCAATAATATGATCACAGGTCTTAATTAAATCTAAATTATGCTCAATTACAATGGCAGTATTTCCAGTATCTACTAGTCTTTGTAAGATATTGACTAATCTGTGAACATCTGCAATATGTAGTCCTGTTGTTGGTTCATCTAAAATATATAGTGTTTTTCCTGTTGCCCTTTTTGAAAGTTCAGTTGCTAGTTTTACACGTTGTGCTTCTCCTCCTGATAAGGTGGTGGAACTTTGTCCTAGTTTAATATAACCTAAACCGACATCATAAAGTGTTTGTATTTTGTTTTTGATTTTAGGAATTTTATCAAAAAATTCTAGTGCCTCTTCCACTGTCATATCTAATACATCTGCTATGTTTTTTCCTTTAAATTTGATTTCTAATGTTTCATGATTATATCTTTTTCCTTTACATACCTCACAAGGTACATAAACATCTGGTAAAAAGTGCATTTCTATTTTATGTACGCCATCTCCTTGGCAACTTTCACATCTTCCGCCTGGCACATTGAAACTAAATCTGCCTTTTCCATAGCCTCTTATTTTTGCTTCATTGGTTTCGGCAAAAATGTTTCGAATTTCATCAAATACACCTGTATAGGTTGCTGGATTGCTTCTTGGTGTTCTTCCAATTGGAGATTGGTCTATGTTTATGATTTTATCGATATTTTCAATTCCTTTAACTTCTTTACATTTCCCTGGTTTTTCATTGGACTTGTTTATTTTTTGTGCAATGGTTTTATATAAAATTTCATTGATTAAAGTTGATTTTCCAGAACCAGAAACACCTGTTATACAAGTAAATACTCCTAATGGAAATTTGACATCAATATTTTTTAGGTTGTGCTCTACAGCTCCTTTTACTTCTATGCATTTTCCTTTGGTAGGTTTTCTACGTTTTTTTGGTACTTCTATTTTCTTTCTTCCACTCAAATATTGACCAGTAATTGAGTTTTCTACTTGTTTGATTTCTTCTGCTGTTCCCTGGGCCATAATATTTCCGCCATGTACACCTGCTCCTGGTCCAATATCGATAATTTCATCTGCTGCATACATGGTGTCTTCATCATGTTCTACAACAATTAAGGTATTGCCTAAATCTCTTAATTTTTTTAATGTTGCTAACAATTTGTCATTATCTCTTTGATGTAAACCAATACTTGGTTCATCTAAAATATATAAAACACCTGTTAAACCAGAACCTATTTGTGTAGCAAGCCTTATTCTTTGAGATTCTCCACCTGATAAGGTTCCACTGCTTCTGGATAGAGTTAAATATTCTAGCCCGACATCAATTAAAAATTGAAGTCTTTTATCAATTTCTTTTAGAATTAGTTCTGCTATCATTTTATCTTTTTCAGATAATTCTAAATTTCTTAAATATTCTTGTATTTGGTTAATGGCCATAGCAGTTAATTCATTGATGTTTTTATCTCCTACTTTGATGGATAATACTTCTTTTTTTAGTCTTGCTCCTTTACAGGTAGGACATTCTGAGTTACTCATATACATTTCGTAGAAGTCTCTCATTCCTTGGGATTTTGTTTCACTGTGTCTTCTTTCTAATGTCGGAATGACTCCTTCAAAAGGTGCTGTGAATTTTCTAACTCCATATGCTGATTCATATTCAAAGTCAATTGGCTCATCTGTTCCATATAGTATTTTTTCTAAAAATTCTCTTGGTAGTTTTTTGATTGGTTTGGTAATATCTACTTTATAATGTCTTCCTATTGCTTCAAAATACATTTTGGCCATGGTTTCGCCTTTTTTCATGCTACTAGCACCAAACGCTTTTACCCCATCATATAAGGTTTTGTCTTTGTCTGGTATGATTAAGTCCTCATCTATTTTCATAAGATAACCAATTCCCAAACAGTCTGGACAAGCTCCAAAAGGTGCATTAAAAGAAAACATTCTAGGTGTTAACTCTAGGAAGCTAAAACCACAATCTGGACATGCATAGTTACAACTAAATAAGATTTCTACACTTCCATCTTGCTTTTTTCTTCCACCAAAATTACTTAAATCTAGTCCTTCTTTTGGCATAACAGATATGACTACTAGATTTTCAGCATTTTTTAAGGCTGTTTCTACTGATTCGGTTAATCGACTTCTAATATCTTCTCTTACAACTAGTCTATCTACTACTAGTTCGATCTGATGTTTTTTGTTTTTGTCGATGTTGATTTCGTCTGATAAGTCATAAATTTCATCATCGATTTTTACTCTGACAAATCCTTCTTTTCGAAAGTTATCTAGCTCTTTTTTATATTCTCCTTTTCGTCCTCGAACAACTGGTGCTAACACTTGTATTCTGGTACCTTCTGGAAGGGTTAGAACTTTGTCAATAATCTGGTCTATGGATTGTTTTTCTATTTTTTTGCCACAGTTTGGACAATATGGTACGCCTATTCTAGCATATAATAAACGAATATAGTCATAAATCTCGGTCACTGTCCCTACTGTTGAACGTGGGTTTTTGGAAGTTGTTTTTTGGTCGATTGAAATAGCAGGTGAAAGGCCATCTATTCTTTCTACATCTGGTTTTTCCATAATACCTAAGAATTGTCTGGCATAAGAAGATAGGCTTTCTACATATCTTCTTTGCCCTTCTGCATATAAGGTATCAAATGCTAGGGATGACTTTCCAGAACCAGAAAGACCTGTTACTACCACTAGTTTGTCTCTTGGGATTTCTAAACTTATATTTTTTAAATTATGTACTTTTGCTCCTTTGATTATTATTTTATCATTCATTGTTTTTGCCCCTTATTTTTATTTTTTAACCGAACATTATTTTACCACAGAAATTTAAAAATAGCAATGGGAAACCCAAAATTCTTATTATAAGAATTTTGGGTTGTTACAATTCATTTAATCTACAAATCTTTCAATTGCTTTAGCAACACCTTCATGATTATTGTCCTCTGTTATAAAATCTGCAACTTCTGTAACAGAAGGGCTACTTCCTTTCATGGTTACTCCTAGTCCCGCTTCTTGTATCATTTTTTTGTCATTCATATTATCCCCAATAGTCATGACTTCTTCTTTTTGAATACCAAGTTTGTTCATTAAAAATTGTATGGCATTCCATTTATCCACATTTTTCATAGAAATTTCGGTATAGTAATATTCAATTGGAATATCTACGGTTCCTTGTTTTATTACTTTTCTGGACATATGAGATACATCTAAAACATCTAAATCACTCAAATCTGAAAATTTTTTTACAATAGAATTAAAAACAGATTTGGTACGATCACAGATAAAAATTTTCATGATTTTTTCATTTTTCATTTCTTCTATATATTTAGGTACATTATCTACTAATGTAATACGAGTCTTTTTTGCTTCTTCTTTTTTTAAGTTTTCTTTATAATAATATAGTACATTATATCTTAAGCTATCAGCAATAATGGATTTATTGGTATATACATTATAATAAATACTATTTTGTTCACAGGTTTTTATAATATCAATTGCTTTACTTTTTGGTATATATTTTTCATATAAAATTTGGTTGGTTTTTATATCATATACAACAGCTCCGTTTCCTGCTATCATATATTGAGAGCTTCCAATTTCTTCTGCTATCGATTTAATAGAATCAATACTTCTACCAGAAGCAATTACTACATCTGTTCCTCTTTGTATGGTTTGCTTTACGACTCTTTTTGTGTTTTCTGTAACCTCTCCATAACTATTTAACATTGTGCCATCTAGGTCAACAGCTATCATTTTATACATTTTTCTCTTGTTCCTTTCTTTTTTGACATTTTTTTATTTTTTATTATATCCTTTTTTTATTTTTTTTACAATATAAATTTTTGTAATCTTTTTTGCCATTTTTTTCCTATTGCTTAAAAATTTTAAAGTTGCTGCAGAAAGACAGAAGCTTAGCTTCTGCCTTTTGATTTTTCAACTAATGGCGGAGTGGGTGGGATTCGAACCCACGAGCCCTATTTCTAAGACCACTACAGTTCCAGTGTAGCTCGTTATGACCACTTCGATACCACTCCATTTCATTTTATACATACATTTTTCATGTCTGTCATAAATTTTATTGTATCATAAATTTTTTGTTTTGTATAGACTATTTTTTCATTTTTTTTATTTTTTTATTTTTTTATTTTTTTATCATTAATTTTCATAATTTGAAAATAGAACTATTCCATACCATTAGTAGTTCTTATTTTTTCATTTAAAATTTCCATTTTTTTTCTGTTTATTTTCTCATTTTTTGCACATTCTAAATTTAGAAAAAAGAAATCTTTTTTCTGTGAAATGAAACTAACTATTTTGATAATTTTACATGAAGATACAGTTTCGTATATTTGTAATGTTAATATTAACAGGAGGTGAAATTAAAATGGCTAATACAAACAATAGTAACAAAAAATTAGTTCCAGAAGCTATGGATGCTTTAGAAAAATTCAAATATGAAGTAGCTAGTGAAGTTGGAGTAACTTTAAAAGATGGTTACAATGGTGATATATCTTCTAGAGACGCTGGAAGAATCGGTGGTAACATGGTTAAGAAAATGATTCAACAAGTTGAAAACAACATGGCTAACAAATAAGTTTTGAATAACCTGTTAGATCTGATTGCTAGAAAAGTTATCATGATACGATGTGTTTTCTAGTCCATTTGAGGCAGAAGTATTATTCTTGGTTTTATCGGTCTATTTTGAGTGGTTTGTCCAAAAAGTAGATACATAAAGGCAGGAGTTGTGCTCCTGCCTTTTATAATAAATAATTATCTATTTTGCCCTCTTAGCCTTCTATTTTATTAGCTTTTTTGAATTTTTGTATCATTTCTTTTATTTTAGCAATATTTTCTTTAATATCGCCTAAGAAATAAGAAACCACAAATCCAAGTATTAATATGATAATAGCAATTACTGAATTGGCATTTAACCCTAATCTACAACTATCATTTAAAACATTTGGTATAATGGATAAAAATAATCCAAATATAATAGAAAATGTCATCGTATAATGTTTGGTAATTAATTTATTGATGCAAAAAGATATCACTAAAGCTCCTACAGCAAGTCCAATTCCAGCAGGTATTAAAACGGAGAAGTTTAAATTAGCTATAGAACTGACATATAATTCATATAGGCCTAGGGATGATAATATAACTGCACTATCTACACCTGGTACTATAGATGACCCTGCTACTGCAACCCCTAATAAGATTGATTGGAATAAGTTTGGATCTGTAATCGTTGGGAATAAGTCTTTATTAAAATAAAACAAACCAAGTCCTGCAAGAGCTGCTAATACTACTGGAATGTAATATTTTTTATGAAACCCTTCTTTTTTTACTTCTTTGTAAAAAAGTGGTATAGTTCCTAAAACTAAACCAAGAAAAGCAAATCTTGTATACATTTCAAAGTTTTCTAATAAGTAATCTACTATTTTACTAAATATTATGACTCCTACGCCAAATCCTAAAAATAATGGGACTAAAAATTTCACATTATTTTTAAAGTCTTTAAATATGGTTCCTATTGCTGTAATTGTTTTTTGGTATAATCCTAAAATAACTAATAATACACTTCCACTTAACCCTGGTGCAATTCCTCCTATTCCAACGATGATTCCTTTTAAAAAGTTTTTCACTGTAATTCCTCCTTGTTTTTTATCTAATAATTTTTACCTTACTTTATGAGTGGTTGTTCTTATTCTCCAATTGGTATTGCCTTTCTAGCTAACTCATCACATCTATTATTGAAAGTAACATCACTATGACCTTTTACTTTATGAAAACTTACTTTATGCTTTTTTGTTAAATCATATAGTTCTTTCCATAGTTCTTGATTTTTAACTGCTTCTCCTGTTGCTGTTTTCCAACCTTTTCTCATCCAATTATAAATCCAGCCCTGGTTAAAACTATTGACACAATAGCTACTGTCACTATATAAGTCTACTTCACATTCTTGTTTTAAAGCTTTTAACCCTTCTATAATGGCTGTTAGCTCCATGATATTATTGGTAGTATTTTTGCTGCCACCAGAAATTTCTTTTTTTAAATCTCCCGAAATTAAGATGGCAGCCCAACCACCAGGTCCTGGATTGCCTGAACAAGCACCGTCTGTATAAATTGTAACTTTTTGCATTTTTTAGCTCCTTTATTTTTTAAGTACTATTTCATTAAACATCTAGTTTATTTTTTGTCCTTGTTGCAAATTACCCCTTTCCAAAAAAAGGACCGTCCTCCATTGAAAGTTTTCAAAAAAGGACTGTCCCCAATTGAAAAATTATTTTGTAATCCATTTGACTAAGTCTAAATTTTCACTATCTAACAGCATTTCATTTGTTGGCATTACACGGAAGGTATAGCCATAGTTTCCTCCTGAAGATAAGGAAATTTTTGCTGTATAGGTGTATCGTTTGTATTCTTTTTCTTCTGCGATTAATTTCATTGGTACTATAATGGTATCTTCTACTCTTCCATCATCTGATATTTTTCCACAATATACTTCTACTCTGACATCTTCTTTTTCTAGGTTAGGAAGGGTTACTTTACAGGTTACTTCTATTTCATCTCCAGCATCGATTTTGATGTTTTCTGGATTGTCTGTTTGTTCAATTAGAATGTTGTTCCAGTTAGTAGCTACATGCTTTTTCCAAGATGTATAGGTTACTGCTTTTTCTAAATCAGAATAATAGTTATTGTATAAGTTGATTAATGGCATGTATAATTTTTCTGTATAATCTACCAACATTCTTGCAGTACTATATTTTCCTCCTGTTGTTATGATAGATTGTTTCATAATTTTCATCCATTCTTCAGATGGTTTATTTTCACTGGTGCGATTGAAGAATGTTGGAATAATTTTTTTTTTTTTTGTTTTATAGATACTTTGGCTATCTGCTACATCTTGTTCATTATAAGATGAATATTCTGCATCTGTTCCAATAATCCATCCATTTGTCTGGTCATATCCTTCTGCCCACCAACCATCTAATACACTAAAATTGATAACACCATTAACAGAAGCTTTTTGTCCAGATGTTCCAGATGCTTCCATTGGTCTACGTGGGTTGTTTAACCATACATCCACACCACTGATTAAATATCTTGACATTGCTATATTGTAGTTTTCTAATAAGAATATTTTTCCTCTAAATTGTGGCTTCATGGATATTTCATGAATATGTTTGATTAAATCTTGCCCTTCTTTATCTGCTGGATGTGCTTTTCCGGCAAATATTAATTTGACTGGATAATTTTTGTCATTTAGTATTTCTGTAATTCTTTCTAAATCATTAAAAATTAAGGTTGCTCTTTTGTAAGTAGCAAATCTTCTGGCAAAACCGATCATTAAATCATTGGTAGAAAGTCCAGATATGATTTCTTTGATTTCTTCATATCCTACTCCTGCTCTTCTTAATCGATTGGTTGTATTTTCTTTGATTAATTCAATTAATTTTTGCTTTCTTTGTAAGTGGGCATTCCATAATTCTTCATTTGGAATATTTTTTATTCTTTTCCAGGTATCATCTGAATAGATTTTGTCTTGCCAATATGGGTTGGTTGGTGTGGTTAAATATTTGTTATATAATTCTTTTAAGTTTTGTGGAAGCCATGAACAAGTATGAATACCATTTGTTACATAGGTAATTGGTGATTCATT
>CALXRJ010000154.1 GCA_944390615.1 uncultured Clostridia bacterium
TAAAAGAGGAAGAAGTAAAAATGTATGCTTGTGGTGTCACTGTATATGATTTAAGCCATATTGGTCATGCTAGGCAAGCCATTACTTATGCAATGATGACAAATTATTTCAGATATAGAGGGTATCATGTAACTTATGTACGCAATTACACAGATGTAGATGACAAAATTATCAAAAAAGCTAATGAACTAGGGAAAAATGCATTAGAATTTTCTAAAGAGCAAATACTGGAAACAGAAAAAGATATGAAAGCATTGCATGTTACAGATGCAGATATTAAGACAAAAGCATCTGCCTATATACCACAAATTATAAAATTTGTGGAAGAACTAATTCAAAAAGGTCATGCTTATGTAACAGACAAAGGAGATGTTTATTTTTCCGTAAAAACATTTCAAGAATATGGAAAATTATCTCACCGAAAAGTAGAAGAACTAAGAAATGGTGTACGTATAGAATTAGAAGAGGGAAAAAGAGATCCTGTTGATTTTGCTTTATGGAAATCGGCAAAGCCAGGCGAAATATTTTGGGAATCTCCTTGGGGTAAAGGAAGACCTGGGTGGCATATTGAATGTTCTGCTATGGTTTTAAACACACTTGGAGAAACCATTGATATTCATGGGGGAGGAAGAGATTTACTATTTCCCCATCACGAAAATGAAATTACACAAAGTGAAGCATTAACTGGTAAACCATTTGCCAAATATTGGACACATTGTGGTCTTATCAAAATTAATGGAGAGAAAATGAGCAAATCACTAGGAAATTCATTATCTATAAGAGACGCTTTAGCTAAGTATAACTATGAGGTCATTAAATATGTTATGCTCTCTAAGCACTACACATCAGATATTGATATCCATGACAGTGATTTCCAACTAGCAGATGGGCATATGTACTATTTTTATAGCACCATAAAAGCAATGGAAGATTTTATTACCCAGAACGGAGGAAATGCAACAGGGGAAGTATTAGAAGACGAAATTCCAAAAACAATCTGCTCAAAATTTATTGAGGTTATGGATGATGACTTCAACTCAGCAGCTGCCATTGCCAATTTATTTACTATTTTCAAATATGGAAACAATTTAATGAAATCTGCCAATAAAACAAACAAACAGGTAGTAGCCAATACTTTAGCCAAGATGCTAGAAGACTTAAAAAATGTTTATCACATTCTAGGTTTTTTTGAACAAGAACCAGATACATTTCTTGCAGAAATGAGAGAAAAATACCTAAAAAAATTGGCGATTGATGTCAATGAGATAAATACCCAAATCGCTAAGAGAGCAGAAGCCAAGAAAAATAAAGATTTCGAAACAGCTGACAAAATTCGAGCAGAACTTGAAAAAAAAGGCATCATATTAAATGATACAAAAGAAGGTACAGTTTGGGATTTAAAAGCCCTTTATAGCTCTCATTAAAAATAAATTTTTTAAGAAACCAAAAAAGAAGCAAGAAGGACAAAAAAATGAAAAAAATAAACTACTATAAAACATACCAAGACGATTTTGTAGAAAGCCAAGATCAAAATTATAAATTACCAGAGAATTACAAATGGATTCATACCAATCCTTTTTACAAGATTGGGGCAGAATGTTTCTATAAGATTGCCTATGGCATCAGTTTTCTTTACTGCAAAATCTTTTTACATAGCAAAATCAAAAACAAAAAAATCTTAAAAAAATACAAAAATCAGGGCTATTTCCTATATGGAAATCATACTTTACCCATAGGAGATGTCTTTATACCAGCTCATGTATCTGGAAAAAGAATTTATACCATAGCAAGTTCTGCAAATCTAAAAGTAAAAATCATCGGAAAATGGCTGCCTATGTTAGGCATCCTTCCGATACCAAATTCTACCAAAAGGATGAAAGAATTTTTTAAAGCTATCCAACAAAGAATCCTTGAGAAAAAATGTGTAGTCATTTATCCAGAAGCTCATGTTTGGCCATATGTACAATTTGATAGAAATATAAATGGAAGTAGGTAATAATTTATGAAAGAAATATATATTGTTTTAACACATACAGGAACACTTTTATCAAGGATTATAAAAAGTTTTACAAAAGATGAATTTTCTCATGTGTCGATAGCACTTGATATCGAACTAAAAGAAATGTACAGTTTTGGAAGGTTAAATCCTTATAATCCATTTTGGGGTGGGTTTGTACATGAATCGATTCATAAAGGAACTTTCAAAAGATTTAAAAAAACAAAAGCAAAAGTTTATGCTTTACGAATTACAGAAGAACAATACCAAAAGGTAAAAGAGAATATCGAGAAAATCAAAATGGAAAAAGACAAATATAAATTTAACATCTTTGGATTATTTGCAGCAGGATTTCACAAAAAGATGGGCAAAGAATATTCTTTCTATTGTGCAGAATTTGTAAAATATGTGATGGAAAAAGCTGACATAAAAGTAGGATTGCCAACTGTTGTGAAACCAGAAGATTTTAAACAAATCGAAGAATTACAAGAAATCTATACGGGCTTTTTGAGAAAATATCAATATCCAAAAGTAAAATTAGTAGAGGTATTAAAAAATAATTTATTAAAATATGCACCAAAAAAAGAAGGGATTATATGAGTAGGAAAAATAAAGTAAAATTATTTAAAATCATATTAGCTATTTTCGTTTTCTTATTAATCATAGGAATGATAGGATATTTATTTCCTGTTATGAAAAACCTATCTACCAGAGAAGGACAAAATGCTTTTGAAAACAAAGTAGAAAATTCTGGAGTTTATGGATTATTGCTATTGTTTGGTTTGCAAGTAGCACAAATATTTTTAATCATTGTACCAGGAGAGCCAGTTGAGATTCTTGCCGGAATGTGTTATGGTGGACTATGGGGAAGCTTGTTTATTATGCTATCAGCCTGTGTTATATCGACTACCATATTTTTATTAGTTCGAAAATTTGGTAGAAGGTTTGTGTATGATTTTTGCGATAAAGAGAAAGTTGCGAAAATAGAAAATAGTAAATTGTTTCAAAATCCTAAGAAAATTGAATTAATTATGCTAATTTTATTTTTGATACCAGGAACACCGAAAGATTTGTTGGTATATGTGGCAGGTTTGTTGCCAATTCGACCAGTTCGATTTATTTTAATTTCTACTTTTGCTAGAGTTCCTTCTATTATTACATCTACTTTGGCAGGGGAAAAGCTTGCAGTGGGAGATTGGAAGATGGGAATTCTATTATATGTGGCTATTTTGTTGGTGGTTTTGCTTATTTTGTTTATTTATAACAAGTTTGATAAGGATAAAGTGACGGAAAAGGCTATGAATAGTTTTAAATAGATTGGGGGAAGCAGTCGAAAAGCTATGATTGGGCTGGCTTGGCTATTTCTAGTAGAAGGGGGCAATATCCTTTTCTTTGATTTATCATTGGCTCATTACATAAGTTAAGAACTTGTATGCGAATTATTTGGCACCCTTTCTGTGCTAATTCTCCTTGGGAGAATTACACGAACATTTTCCAAATAATCCGCATACAATTTCTAAACTTATTTCATTCACACAATGATAAATCAAAGAAAAGGATATTGCCCCCTTCTACTAGAAATAGCCAAGCCAGCCCAATCATAGCTTTTCGACTGCTTCCCAAATCTATCTTAATAAATTCATCCAAATATCAAGAATATGACGATTCATAGAAAGAAAATTAATTTTATCCACATCCTCACTTGCAACTAAATTACATTCTGCAAGCACTTGACCATTTAGGGTATAGGTAATTTTTCCAATATTTTGCCCTTTTGCAATAGGTGCAGAAATGGTATCTTCGATAGAAATTTCTTGTTCTATATTCACATCATTTCCTTTAGCTAGCAAAGTACCACAATCTGTTTCTGCGATAGCATTTACAGTTGGAGTAATTCCTTTATTTACGGTAACAGAAGTTATCACATCATTGGCATGAACCAAACTTTTATAGTCAAAATTAGAAAAGCCATAATCTAGCAACGTAGAAGCATTTTCAAAGCGAACCGCAGAACTTGGTGCTTTCATAACAACTGCAATTAAACTCATATTATCTCTTGTGGCAGAAGCAGAAACATTATAAAGGGCAAGAGAAGTGGAGCCTGTTTTTAAACCGGTACAGCCATTGTAATTTCTTACTAATTTGTTGGTATTAACTAAACTAGATTTTCCGGTCACGAAGAGAATCCATATAAATCGTTGTATAATTGGTTATTTCTGGATAATCATTTAATAATTTACGAGAAAGAATGGCAATATCGTAACTTGATGTATAATGGTCATCTTCATCAATGCCGTGACAATTTTTGTAATGGGTATCATTCATACCAAATTCTTTGGCTTTTTCATTCATCATGTTTACAAAATTTTCTTCTGTTCCGCCGATATATTCTGCAATAGCGGTTACACAATCATTAGCTGAAACAATGCAAATCGCTTTTAACATTTCATCAACCGTTAATTGCTCAGTCGTAGATAGCCAAATTTGAGAACCACCCATAGATTCGGCATTTTCAGAGCAAGGAATTTGAGTATCATAGGTTATTTTACCTTGTGAGATTGCTTCCATAATTAAATAAATACTCATAAGTTTTGTAACACTGGCAGGTCTAAGTTTTTCATGAGAATTGTAGGAATATAGAACTTGCCCTGTAGATTGTTCAATTAAAATACAAGAACCACAATCCAAATTTAATGGGTTAGAAGTATCATCTATATGGTCAGAAGAAATATTACTAGATACTTCTTGTGTTACATCAAGGGTTGACCAAGTATAATCAGAATAAGCAGAGCAGATGGAAAGTGGAATAGTAAGCAAGAAAGATATAGCTAGTGTTATGACAAAACCTTTTTTCATAAACAATATTACCTCATTTCTTTTTTCAACAAACGCAAAATTTAGTTTAACATCAGTTGGTTTATTGAAAAAGTTGTTTCTATCAAATTATGTTTGATATTATATATATATGAGTTAAAAAATTTTTTATGATAATTTAAAGATTTTTATATACACAAAACCATCGTCACACGAAGCTGTTATTTTTATTTTTTTTCCAGTATTGTTAACAAATTTAAAATCATAAGAGCCATAAGCAACAGCAGCATCTTTTCCTTTAGATACATAAGGAACAGAATTGCTATGTTCATGTCTTTCTGTTACATTTAATCCTTCAACTTCTAAAACAGCATTATATAAAGTACTACTAACTTGGCAATTTCCTCCGCCAAGGGCTTGTACAACTTCACCATCTTGGTAGACATCAGCTTTTTCATATCCTTTCGCACTAGTTGCTTTCCCAACCGTATCGCAGAAAGAAAAAGTGGCACCATTATCTACGGTTGTATCATTTAAACTAGAACATGTAATGGAAATATTATTTTGTCTTTCCGAATCTTTGGTATAAATTTTGGTTGTAAAATCAGCAATTTCAGTTTCTGTCTCTTCTTTTTTTGGCTCTGTTTCTGTCAAATTTTGAGATGAAGTATTGGTTTGATTTTCGTTTGTTTCATTTGTATTTGTATCATCTTCTTGAGCAGATTGATTTTCTACAGAAGAGTTGGTATTTTCTGTATTTGATAAATTCTCATCTAACTCGTTAGTAGCAGAAACTCTAACACCATTATACGGAAAATTATTTAAATTAGATTGATTGGAGTCTTGTTTATTTTTGGCATAATAAAAATAAACACCGATACCAATACTTAATAAAATAAATCCAATGATTAAAAATAGATATCCTTTTTTCAAAATAGCCTCCCATACTTTTTTTTATATTTTGCCCTATAAAAAATTTTTTTATACATAAATATTACATTTATATTACATTTTTTAGAAACTATTGAAAATTTTGTCGAAATCATATAAAATAATAAAAACAATGAAAACAAAGGAGGAAGAGGCATGGAGAAAAAAAGATCAATACCACTTATATATATATTAGGAATGCCAATCATTTTTATCATAGCAAACCTTATGGCTAAATTACATATTACTATTTTAGGTTCGCCTTTATATTTTAGTGTATTATTATATCCATTAACCTATTTCATTTCAGGGTTAATCATAAAAAAATCAGATTATCACAATGCACTACGCATAATGGCAATTTCATTAATAGCTGCTTCATTTGCACTTGTACTAGAATGGGCATTGTTTGACAAAATGAATGGCTATGTTATGATATATGCATTTATATCGTTTCTAATTTGTCAACTTATCTTTATATATATATATGCCTTTTTAATAGAAATAGGAAAAGATACTTACATGCCAGTATTCTTATTAATAGCACTAATCAGTATTTTAGATAATGCATTTTTTGGCATATTGGTAGAAAGAGAATGTATTAGTTTATCTATCTTAATCAGAATTATTTATACAGTAGCAATTCCTGTAAAATTAGCAAAAAAACAAGTAAAAGATAAAAAATAAAAGAAATATTTGAAAAAATATTTCTTTTTTTGTAAATTTATGTTATCATAGAAAAGATAAAATATAGAAAGGTGGAAAAAAAGTGAAAAGCTATTTAGTACTAGAAAATGGAAACATTTTTGAAGGGGAAAGAATTGGTTATGTAGCAGATACCATCTGTGAAGTCGTATTTAATACCTCTATGACAGGCTATTTAGAAATCTTTACAGACCCTTCTTATAGTGGACAAGGAGTGGTTATGACATACCCTTTAATTGGAAATTACGGATTAACTTTAGAAGATAAAGAATCTCGTGAACCTTGGATTCAAGCAGTATTTGTTCACGAATTAGCAGAAATGGAAAGCAACTTTAGATCCAAATTACATATTGACAAATTTTTAAAATACAACAAAATTCCAGGACTTCAAGGAGTTAACACACGTAAACTTACCAAAGTATTAAGAGACAATGGAACAATGAGAGGAATGTTAACAGATGACATTTCAAATTTAGCAGAAATCTTAAATAAAATCAAAAATTATCATGTCAGCAATGTTGTACAAACCGTAAGTTCAAAAACAATCTATGAAGTAGGCGAAGGAAATATCCAAATCGGCCTATTAGATTTTGGTTCAAAACAAAATATTATCAATTCACTAGTAAGAAGAGGATGTAAAGTAACTGTTCTTCCTTGTAATACTAGTTCTAAAAGTATTTTATCTAAAAATTTTGATGCAATTGTCTTATCCAATGGTCCAGGAGACCCCGAAGATAATGAAATTGCCATTCAAACGATTAAAGAAATCTATGAAAGTAATTTTAAAGGTCCAATTTTAGGAATATGTTTGGGACATCAACTTATGGGACTCGCAACAGGAGCAAAAACCTATAAATTAAAATATGGTCATAGGGGACCAAACCATCCGGTAAAAAATATAGAAAAAGACAGAATATTTATTACCTCTCAAAATCACGGATATGCCATAGACGAAAAAACAGTAAATCCAGAAATAGCCGTTGTTTCTGATAGGAATATGAATGATGGAACTGTAGAAGGTTTAAAATATCTAAAAAAAGATATTTATACTGTACAATTCCATCCAGAAGCATGTCCGGGACCAGAAGATAGTAGTTATATTTTCGATGAGTTTATTGAAAGAATAAAAAAATAAATAAAAATTGAATAAAAACCTTGCATTTTTTTGGAATATTGCGTATAATAGAAATATAGAAAAGATTGACAACAATTCTTTTCATATATTAGTTTTCAGTATTAAAAATTTATTAGTCAAAAACAAAAAAATGTAGAGGTTAGGTGCGAAAAAACCTCTACATTTTTTGTTACCCCAAAATGTCTTTAATTAATTTGATAATTTCTAAAAGAGTTTTAAAACTTTTTAGAAAAATATGCAATTTAACCTTTTTCTTTTGTTTATTAGTTTTCGTATTTTTATTAGTCAAAAACATCACCTCCTTAATTACTTAAGAAAGAGGGGCAACATAAAAAGTATACAATAAAAGCAAAAAAATGTAAATAGTTAAAGGAGATTAATATGCCAAGAAATCAAGATATCAAAAAAGTATTAGTAATAGGCTCACGGACCAATTGTGATTGGTCAAGCAGCCGAATTTGATTATGCAGGAACACAAGCCTGTCGTGAATTAAAAAAAGAAGGAATTGAAGTTGTTTTAGTAAATTCTAACCCAGCAACCATTATGACAGATAAAGAAATGGCTGATCAAATCTATATTGAGCCATTAACCGTTAAAACCGTAGAAAAAATAATCAAAAAAGAAAAACCAGATAGTATCCTACCAAACTTGGGAGGACAAACAGGGCTAAACATTGCCATGGAACTTTATGAATCTGGCTTTTTAGAAGAACAAAAGGTAAGACTTTTAGCAACATCTCCAGAAGGAATCAAAAATGCAGAAGATAGGCAAGCTTTTAAAGATATGATGGAATCTATAAATGAACCATGCATCGCAAGCAAAGTGGTAACAGAAGTAGAAGATGCTGTATCTTTTGCCAAAGAAATTGGACTTCCTGTTATTGTAAGACCAGCTTATACCCTAGGAGGAACTGGTGGAGGAATTGCCTATACAGAAGAAGAATTAAGAGAAATTGCATCAAGTGGACTCTATCTATCCAGAGTACACCAAGTATTAATTGAAAAATGCATTGCCGGTTGGAAAGAAATTGAATATGAAGTAATGAGAGATAGCAAAGGAAATTGTATCACAATCTGTAATATGGAAAATATTGACCCAGTTGGAGTTCATACCGGAGATAGTATTGTTGTTGCACCTTCTCAAACCTTAGCAGATAAAGAATATCAAATGCTTAGAACATCAGCGATTAAAATCATATCTGCTTTAAAAATAGAAGGAGGATGTAATGTACAATTTGCCTTAAATCCAAACAGTTTCGAATATGCTGTTATCGAAGTAAATCCAAGGGTAAGTAGGTCTTCGGCCCTAGCCTCCAAAGCAACGGGATACCCAATTGCCAAAGTTTCAGCCAAAATTGCCATTGGTTATACCTTAGATGAAATCAAAAATGAGGTAACTGGTAAAACCTATGCTTGTTTTGAACCAGTACTTGATTATGTAATTGTAAAAATTCCAAAATGGCCATTTAACAAATTTAGAACAGCATCCAGAGACCTAGGAACTCAAATGAAAGCAACCGGAGAAGTCATGGCAATTGCCCCAAGTATTGAACAAGCTTTAATGAAAGCCATTCGCTCTTTAGAAGAAAATTTAGACTCTTTAGAGATGGAAAAACTAAAAGAAGATTCTACAGAAAAAATTTTAGAAAAACTAAAAATCGTAGATAATGAGCGTATTTGGGTCATTGCAGAAGCTTTAAGACGAGGAATTACCATTGATGAAATACATACCATTACCCAAATAGACAAATTCTTTATTAATAAAATCGATCGATTAGTCAGAATGGAAGAAGAACTTTCTAACAACCCATTGACACCAGATTTATTATTAAGAGCTAAAAAAATGGGATATACGGATAAAGTAATTGCAAGGCTAACAGGAAAAGAAGAAAAAGATATCAAAAAACAAAGACTCGAAAATGGCATGATTGCAAACTTCAAATTAGTTGACACTTGTAGTGCTGAATTTGAGGCAAAAACACCTTATTACTACTCTTCTTATGATGAAGATAGTGAAAGCCAAGACTCAAAAAATCCGAAAAAAATTATTGTACTAGGTTCTGGACCAATCCGAATTGGCCAAGGAATAGAATTTGACTATTGTAGTGTACATAGTGTATTAGCCCTAAAAAAACTAGGTTATGAAACCATCATTGTAAATAATAACCCAGAAACCGTAAGTACAGATTTTGATATAGCAGATAAACTATATTTTGAGCCATTAACCCCAGAAGATGTAGAAAATATCATAAACGTAGAACACCCATATGGAGCAATTGTTCAATTCGGAGGGCAAACAGCCATCAAACTTACCAAAGCACTAACCCAAATGGGAGTAAGGATATTGGGGACCCAAGAAGTAGATATGGACCGAGCAGAAGATAGAGAATAATTTGACGAAGCACTAGAACAATGCAACATTTTACGTCCAAAGGGAGGCACAGTTTTTACAGCAAAAAAAAAAAAAAAAGTAGCCAATCAGTTAAAATATCCAGTACTGGTTAGACCATCTTATGTATTAGGTGGGCAAGGAATGGCAAT
>CALXRJ010000155.1 GCA_944390615.1 uncultured Clostridia bacterium
GATCGAATATAACCTGTTGCATTTTTCAAACCTTCTAACGTATTTTTTTTGCTTTTACAATTGATTAAACTAATATAAACACGGGCTGTTCTTAAATCTGGTGCAGTTTTTACTTTTGTGACACTAATCATTCCTGTAATATTAGGATTTTTTAAAGTTTGGTCTATGACAACACTAATTTCTTTTTTGAGTGTTTCATTGACCCTTTCCATACGATTGGTATTTTTTCTTTGTGGCATAAAATCCCTCCAAACTACCTTTTTATTTCCTTCATAACAAATGCTTCAATGATATCCTTCTCTTTGATGTCATTAAATTTTTCTAATTGGATACCACATTCAAAATCTTTTGCTACTTCTTTTACGTCATCTTTGTAACGTTTTAAAGATATTAGTTTTCCTTCATGAATAACAACATCATCACGAATAACTCTTACACCTGCATTTCTTTCTATTTTTCCAGTTAATACCATAGCTCCACCAACAGTTCCAACATTCGATATTTTAAAGATTTGTCTAATTTCTGCTGTTCCGATTACTTCTTCTTCAAATTTAGGATCTAATAATCCTTTCATGGCTAATTCTACATCATCAATTGCTTGATAGATAACTGAATATTGCTTAATTTCTACACCATCTTTTTCAGCCTCTTCTTTTGCTGTTTGTACTGGTCTTACATTAAAGGCTATAATAATAGCGTTAGAAACTTTGGCAAGGGTTACATCTGATTCAGTTACCGCTCCTGCTGCAGCATGTATTACTTTTACTCTTACTTCTTCGTTTGTTAATTTTTCTAGTGATTGTTTTAATGCTTCTACAGATCCTTGTACATCTGCTTTTACAATTAGGTTTAATTGTTTGATTTTTCCTTCTTCCATTTGTCCAAATAAGTTATCAAGTGTTACTGGTTGCATAGAATTGATGGATTTTTCTCTTGCTTGACGTTTTCTTCTTTCAATTAAGTGTTTTGCCATTTTTTCGTCTTTTACTTCATAGAAAATATCTCCAGCTTCTGGTACTTCTGTTAATCCCATAATTTCTACTGGGGTAGAAGGACCTGCTGATTTTACTTTTTTACCTTTATCATTTACCATGGAACGAATTCTACCAATTGAGGTTCCTACTACTACTGTGTCTCCCACATCTAATTTTCCTCTTTGGACTAGAACAGTTGCAATAGCTCCTTTGTTTTTATCTAGTCTTGCTTCTATAACTGCTCCTTTGGCTTGTTTATTTGGGTTGGCTTTTAGCTCTAATACATCTGCTTCTAGTAGTACCATTTCTAATAATTGGTCTATATTTATGTTCTTTTTGGCAGAGATTTCAACATAAATGGTGTCTCCTCCCCATTCTTCTGGTACTAATTCATATTGCATTAATTCTTCTTTTACTTTTTGAGGATTGCTATCTGGTAAATCAATTTTGTTGATGGCAACAATAATTGGAATTCCTGCTGATTTGGCATGGTTAATTGCTTCTACTGTTTGTGGCATAACTCCATCATTTGCTGCAACAACCAATATAGCAATATCTGTTATTTGAGCTCCTCTTGCTCTCATTTGCGTAAAGGCCTCATGTCCAGGTGTGTCTAAAAAAGTGATTTCTCTATCATTTACTTTTACTTTATAGGCACCAATTGCTTGTGTAATACCACCTGCTTCTCCTTCAATTACATTGGTTTTTCTGATCACATCTAATAAAGAGGTTTTACCATGGTCAACATGACCCATAACAACTACTACTGGTGGACGTTCTACTAATTCGCTTTCTAAATCTTCTGATTCATCAAATAAGATATCTTCTTCTTTGACTTCTTGTTTTTTGTTGGCTGTTACACCAAATTCAGAAGCTACTAAAAAGGCTGTATCAAAATCTAAATCATTATTTAAGGTCGCCATAATACCAAGTGACATTAATTTCATAATCACTTCACTGGAATTTTTCTTTAATTCTGCTGCTAAGTCTTTTACACTAATTGTTTCTGGAATTGTAATTTCTGTTAGTTTAAAGATTTTTTGTTTATTTCTTTCTTCTCCACTTTTTTCTGCTTTTTTCTTTCCTTTTCTTCCTCTTTGGGTAGTTAAATCATAGTAATCTAACATACTATCTTCTTGGTCTTCAAACATATTGGAAAGATTATTTCTTTGTTTTAAATTATTTAATTTCTTTTCGTTGATATTATATTCTTCTTGATTTCTTCTGGTATTTTTCTTTTTATTGTTTCTTGTTTCATCAAACTTATTATTGCTTTTTTGCTTATCCATATTTCTGTTATATTCACGCGTACTTTTTTCTTCTATATTGGTCTCAACTGTCATAATATTTTTAATGTTTTTTTCAATTCCTTTTTCATCTAATGGACGTCTGGTATTAAATTTATTATAACCATTTCTTTCATTTTGATTATTATTTCTGTAATTGTTTGGTCTATTTTCTTTTTGCCAGTTTCTTTCTCCATTGTTTTGAAATCTGTTATTATCTCTTTTTTGGAAATTGTTTGTGTTTTCATAATTTTTTTGATTTGGCTTAAAACCTTCTCTTTTTTTGTTTGGATAATTATTTTCTTCGTTATTATTTTTATACTGATATGATTGATTTCTTTTTTCTGAGAACTCATTTTTTTTCGTATTTTTTTGCATTGTATTTTGTGCAGAATTTGGATTGGTTATTTGATTTTCACTTTGTGCTTTTATTTTTTCCTCATTTTCTTCTTTTGGCTTAAGGTTGTTTTCTTCTCTTAGTTCTGCCTTATTTTCTTGTTTTTTCTCACTTTCTTTATTTAATCCAAATAATTCACTTACTGTCATTGGCTTTTCCACTTTGTTTCTATAAACAATATTAAACTCTTTTGTTTGATTCCTTTGAACAAAAGGATTTTTATTTTCTTTGCTTGGATTTTCTTTTCTTTTATTTTCATTCTTGTTTTCTTCTATAATCACTTCTCTTCTAATGATTACTGGATTATCTTTCTTTTGTATTGTTTCTTTTTTAGGCTTTTTCTCCTCTTTTTTGATAGCTGGTTGCTTGCCATATTTTTCTTTTAATTTTTTAGCATCTTCCTCTTCTAAACTACTTAAATGACTTTTTATTTCAATTCCTAAAGCTTTTGCTTGTTCTAGTAAATCTTTACTAGATACATTTAATTCTTTGGCAAGTTCATACAATTTCATTTTACCCAATAATCTCACCCCCATTGATAAATTTTCTTACTGCTTCATATACACTTTCATCAATCTCTGTTTCAAATGTTTTGGCTATTCTTTTATTTTTTATGGCTTTATTCAGACACTCTTCCTTTTTGCAAATATAGACTCCTCTTCCTTCCATTTTTCCTGTTAAGTCTACTTTGATTTCTCCGTTTTGATTTTTTACAATTCTAATTAGGTCTTTTTTATCTTTTTTACTATTACATCCTGTACAAGTTCTTTGTGGCAATCTCCTCAAATTACATCTTCTCCTTATCCATATTTTCTTTTTTCTCTTCTAGCATTGCTCTAAATTGACTTTCTGATTTGATATCAATCTTCCAGTTTGTAAGTTTTGCTGCTAATCTAGCATTTTGACCAGATTTTCCGATTGCTAATGATAATTGGTCATCTGGAACAATAACTTGTGCAAATTTTTCGTCTTCTTTGCTGTCAACTGCCATTATTTTGGCAGGAAGTAATGCTGCTGCTATATAAATTGATATATCTGGATTCCATTCAATTACATCTATTTTTTCTCCATGTAATTCATTTATAATATTTTGAATACGTATTCCACGTTGCCCTACACAAGAACCAACTGGATCTATATTAGGATCTTGTGAATAAACTGCAACTTTACTTCTTTTTCCTGGATCACGTGAAACACTTTTTATTTCAATTAATCCTTCATAGATTTCTGGAATTTCAAACTCAAATAATTTTCTGACAAAATCAGGGTGACTTCTGGAAACAATTACTTGTGGTGCTCCTTTTTCTCCTTTTTCTACATCTACTACATAGGCTTTAATTTTATCATTTACATTGTAATTTTCAGTAGGGATTTGTTCTTTTAATGGCATAATTCCTTCTATTTTTCCTAAATCCATTACAACAATTCCTTTATCAGATTTTTGAATAGGTCCGTGAAACAATTTCGCCTTTTTTATCACTATATTCGTTATAGATAATTTCTCTTTCTGCTTCCCTTATTTTTTGAACAATAACTTGTTTTGCCGTTTGTGCTGCTATTCTTCCAAAATTTTTAGGAACAATTTCAATTTCAACTTTGTCTCCTATTTGTAATGATTTATTGATTTTTTTGGCTTCTTCTAAACTGATTTCTTGCACTGGATCTTTTACTGTTTCTACGATTTCTTTTACAGAATAAACATAGGTTGCTCCTGTTTGTTTATCCATTTCAACTTTTACATTTTCTACTGAATCAAAATTTCTTTTATAAGCTGTTACTAATGCCGCTTCTATTGATTCTAATAAATATTCTTTTTTGATTCCTTTTTCTTTTTCTAAATCTTCTAGTGCCAATATTAATTCTTTATTATCAATTGCCTTCATTTTTTCTTATCATCCTTTCTTTATTTTTCTAAGTGTTTTTTTTGATTCCATTTTCTTGAAAATTATACGAAAAACCTTCTTTTTTAGTCTTGATATATGGTTTTTACTTGTGCAATATTTTTTCGATCGATTTTTATTTTTTGGTCACTCTCTAGTTCTAGTGTTTCATCTGTTACCTCTAATAAAATACCTCTATAATTTTTATTTCCATTTTCATCTTTTTTAAATAGCTTTACTTCTACTGCTTCATTTCTAAATTTTTTTAATTGCCAATCTTTTCTTAGAACTCTTTCTATTCCCGGAGATGATATCTCTAAAAAGTATGGTTCTTGAATTGGGTCTGCTTTATCTATGATTTCTTTTATTGCATTATTTACTGTTTCGCAATCTTCTAGTGAAATGCCTTTTTTACTATCAATTACAATCCTTAATACTCTGTTGGAACCTTCTTTTAAATACCAAACATCATACAATTCATACCCTAAGTCTTCTATCTTGTTTTTTACTAATTTTTCTATTTTTTCTTCCATCTTTCCTCCAGTTAGAACCATTAATCCTTAGCTTTTTGAAAACTATGCTAAAAAAACTTAAGCTTAATAGCTCTCAAGATTTAAGAGCGGGATTTTTGTTCCCGCTCTTTTTCTATCTCTTTATGCTTTTTCTATTATACCCTTTTTTTTCCAGAATTGCAAGCATTTTTTGAATTTTTTATCATTTTTCACACTAAAATCTTCCTATCTACGGTTAGAATAACTCACCTGCAACTGTTATTACTATAAAATTTATTCCATTCCCTCAAAATCATACCTAGGGAAAGGAGGTCTTTGCCAAGGATTTGGTCTTGGTGGACGTGGTCTTGGTCTTGGATTACAATTAGGTCCTATACATCCTGGCCTACCTGTTAATTCACGTAAAATTAAGATACGAATTAAATCATTTAATAAGTTATTTCTCCTCCTTTGTCTATTTTCTTCTTTTTCTTCTCTATTTTCTGCTGTTTTTTCTCCTCTTACCTCCTGATTAAGGGTAATATTTAACTGAATTCCATCGTTTTCTTCTATGTTACGATAAACTTCATCTACCATACGATCCACTTCTTCTTGATTAATGCCTCTGTTATTTTTTGAGCAAACTTTTCTTACCATGGGATAAACAATTTTATAGATTTCTGGATAATCGTTTTCTAGTTCAACCGTTTGCATACTATTTCTGTTTTGAACTGGATAAGATGGCACCTGATACTGATACCCAAACCTATTTTGATTACTATAGCTGTATGGATAATTTTCTATCATCTGATCATATGTATTTGGGTATTCTTCTCCTGGATAATTTAAAAAATTTTGCATATATTCTTCGTACATAAAAACCTCCTAAGATATTTTTCAAAATCCTTATATCTTATTCTTGAGAGTTTTTTTTGTTACATTTTATTTACAATTTCTTTAAATTGTCTTCCTCTGTCATACATATTTTTAAACATGTCAAAACTTGTGCTTGCTGGTGAAAATAATACAACTTGATTTGGTGTGGCATATCTTTTAGCAAGAATTACAGCTTGTGATAAACTATTTGCCATATATAGATTGATTTCCTTGTTTTGTCTTTCTTGTTCTTCTTTGACTGCTTCAAATATTTTTCCTGCTGTTTGACCCATTAGAATAAGTGTTTTTACTTTGCTTAAAATTGGTTTAGCAATTGGTGTATAATCTAAATTTTTGTCAGCTCCTCCTGCTATTAATACAATTTCTTCATGAAAAGCATTTAATCCTGAAATTGTTCTAGTTGGCGTAGAACTTGCTGAGTCATTGTACCATTTTACACCATTTATTTCTTTTACAAATTCAATTCTATGCTCTACACCAGGAAATTTTTTTATCACATCTATGGCTGTTTCTTCGTCAACTAAAGTTCTGGTAGCTGCTAAACATGCACAAATATTTTCATAATTATGCATTCCTCTAATGGTTACATCTTTGGTGTTTACCATATGTTTTCTTAATTTATCATCACATTCTTTTATGATGTCACCATCTACCATGTAGCCATTATCTAATTTTTGTTTACTACTAAAAAATATCACTTTTCCTTTGGCTTCTGGTGCACAATTTTTGGTGATTTCATTATCATAATTTAAAATTAAAATTCCATCTTGATTTTGATATTTAAAAATATTTTTTTTGGCCTCTATATATTCTTCCAAATCTTTATGGACATTTAAATGGTTTGGTGTAATATTGGTTATAACAGCAATATCTGGGCTTACTTCCATGCCCATCAGTTGAAAACTACTTAATTCTAATACTACTTTATCTTCTGGTAAAATTTCATTTAATTTGGTAAACAGTGGTGTTCCAATATTTCCGCCAACATAACAAGTATAGCCTGCTTTTTTTAAGATTTCTGAAATTAAGGTAGTTGTGGTGGTTTTTCCATCACTTCCTGTTACACCAATCATTTGACAAGGACACATTTTCATCAGTAATTCTATTTCTGTTGTTACAATCGCACCTTGGTCTGCTTCCTCTTCTAGTTCTGGTGTGGTTGGTAAACAACTTGGGCTACGAAGTATTAGATCAAAATTATGTAATTTTGATAAATAATTTTTTCCGGAATGACATTTCCATCGCATAATTGGTTACTTGATCAATTATTTCTTTGGGAATTTCTCCAATTTCTCTGCTATCGAATACGGTAACAATTGATTTTTTTTCATGAAAATAGTCTATCAGTGGTAAATTACTTACCCCTAAACCTATAATGGCTACTTTTTTTGCTTTAATGTATTGTTCAAATTCTTTTAATTTTTCATTTTCATATTCCAATTTAACTTCTCCCTTTCTTGTTTTGATTTTCTTTTACTCCTAAAAAATTTTTCCAAATGGTTTAGAATAAAATCTATCACTTCATTTTATGCTTTTTATTTCTATTTTGTACCTGGTGCACTTATATTATCATAAAAATGTTGATTTTTCAATATTGGTTTATAAAAACATAGGAAAAAGAGGAGATTGGTAAAAAAACCTCTCCTCTTTTTCCTTGGTTAGAAAATTTTTTATGTCAGATCGTCTTGTAAAACATTTTCCATACGATGCATACGCATGATTGAAACTTCGTAAGCAATCCTTTTTTCTCTCGGCTCAGTGCTTTTTGTATATTCTCTACTTTGAATTCTTCCATAAAGCTGTATATAAGTCTTCACATTTTGATATCTTGCCCACCGAGCAATTTTTCCCCATATGATACATGGAATATAGTCCGATTTTCTATCTGTCCTGCTAACAGCTATCAATAAATCGGTTACCTCCTTGCCTAGTGGCGTTTTTCGATAGACTGGTGGTTTGACGATATAGCCCTCCAAATAGATATTGTTCGTATTGGGTCCTGTTATCATATTCTTGCAATCTTCATAAAAATTAATTGCTGATGCAAAGAAAAACAACAGTAGTCTGGTATGTTCTCCTTCCTGCCTATAGGATCGAAAAGTTCCAGCAAGCTCAACCCATTGGCCAATGAGAGATCGTTTTAACCACCCTTCGAGCAAAAATTCCGATACAATAATCGGAATCACATCCTCTACACCGCTCTGTCTTTTCACAGAAACTTGTGATCGATAAAACTT